>NZ_JBIBVN010000026.1:0-104894 GCF_043080425.1 Streptomyces sp. NPDC015032
CCTGTCCGCGTTCAGCGGCATCTCACCCCACTTCCGGCCACGCCGCCACCTGATGACAGCCTCCGACCACCGAGCCGAGATGACCGTCCGCTTCGTGATCTGGGACCAGATCACCGGCACCACCGCCCCGCCCACCGCAGCGTGACCCAGGCCCCCGCCCAACCCCCACACGCCCTGACGCGCCCTCAACCGATCAACACCCCACCAACGTGACAACGCTGGCGAACGTGGCAGTGCCCTCCACGCAGCTGTCGGCGGGCATTCGCCCACGGCAGACAAGAAAGAAATCCAAAGGACTGGAAACCTCTGCCGGGAGCATGTCAACGTACAACGTCCCGGAAAGAATCCAGGTCAGTGAGGGTATCCGGGCTTCCGAGCCGACCTGCGAACAAAGTCGGCCATGACGGCGGCCGGTGCCTCATGCAGCTCGACCGCATCGCAGAGACCTCGATCCAAGGAGCACCCCCTGTCGAACGCCGCTCTCCGATCCGCCTGATCACCGACGTCATCCGCTTGGCACTTGGCGCCCTGAACGCATGGACCACATCGGAGCGAGAGAACTACGGCGCTCCTCCGGGGCTCCGTGCCTCTGTGCCTGTGCGGCCGTGTTGGCCGGTGAGGACGCGCTGCAACGTAGCTACCGCCGGGACCGAGTGGTCCTCTCGTACATCGCGACACAGCCGGAGCCCCACCCCGACAGGTAGCCCGAGCCGTCACTGCTACCGAGCGCGTTGTTGCACGCGATCTGGACCGGCTCATTGACGATGGGCTCGGAGTGCCCGTGAGGGGCGGCGCGACCCCGTCCTCCCGTCGTACCGGCTGGCCCCTGAGTTTTGCCCGCCAGTAATCGTCCGTGAATTTCCCTGTGGGGGCGCACAACATAGACCACGATCGCCGGTTGGCCAAACCGGTGATCGTGACGACCATTGAGGGTGTTCGCCGCGGCTTTGCTTGGCGGTGGAGCTGTTCGAAAATTATGGCCCTTCATGTCGACGTCTAGCCGCCCCGCAATTGACAGCGCCTGCCCATCAGCCGTGACGGAGTGGGTGCAAGTTGTGCGCTGCCGCTTCGGGGCCGACAAATCCGGAATCCCCTGAGGAAATATCAATGGCTCGTCCACCTGCGCTCAAGCTCACCGAGGTCCTAGTGGAAATCCGGATGAGCCCATCGGTCTTCTACCGCCTACGCGCTCGCGGTCAGGCACCCCGAATGATCAAGCTGCCCAATGGTGAATTGCGCTGCCGCCGCGCTGACCTGGACGCGTGGTGGAAGGCGTGTGAAAGGGATACGCCTGTATGGCAATGAGTTACAAGGTCCGGTTCTGGGAGATCCGCGAGCGTCCAGATCGACGCAAGGGATTTGAGGTCCGCTGGACGGTTAGTGGACGTGAGAAGTCCGAGTCCTTTCTCACTAAAGGGCTCGCGGAGAGTCGGCGTGCCAAGCTGATGACCGCCGCCCGTGACGGCGAACCCTTCGATACTCAGTCAGGTCTGCCGGCCTCCGAAATCCGGGCCTTGAAGCAGCGGGTCACCTGGTACGTTCTGGCGCGGGAGTACATCGAGCAACGGTGGGACCGCACCCCAGGAAATACGCGCCGCACCCTTGCAGATGCCTTGGCGACTATCACTCCGGCCTTCGTTGAGCCAGGGGCCCTCTACCAGGCGCCTCGCGTACTGAGGCGCGCGCTGTACTCGTGGGCTTTCAACAAGAATGCCTGGAACGCCGATGCCCGGGAGGAGTGGCAGGCCGCACTGGGCTGGCTGCAGCGCCACTCGCTGCCTGTCAGCGAATTGGAGGAGCCGGATGTACTGAGGCGAGGGCTCGACGTCTTGTGCCGGAAGGTCGACGGGACGACCGCTGCCGCGAAGACCGTGAACCGAAAGAAGGCCGCGGTCAACGAGGTATTCGGAGTAGCCGTCGAACGCGGATACTTCGCTCAGAACCCGCTGAACGGCCTTCGCTGGACGGGACCGGCAGTCGCTGACGAAGTCGATCCCGACTGCGTGCCGAACCCGGCTCAGGTCGCCCGACTGCTTGCCGCCGTCAAGGCCCTACCGGGTCGGGGCCCTCACCTGTACGCCTTCTTCGGCTGCATGTACTACGCCGCCATGCGTCCGGCGGAGGTCATTCACCTGCAGAAAACTCAGTGCCGCCTGCCAGCGAGCGGCTGGGGACTTCTTAACCTGAAGGGCGGAGTGGTGACTGTAGGTAAGGAGTGGACGGACCACGGCGCTGTTCATGAGATCCACTCCCTGAAACGGCGAGCAGCCAAGGCCACGCGGCCGGTTCCTGTCCCCCCTGTGCTCGTCCGTATGTTGCGTGAGCACATACGAACCTTCGGAGTGGCACCCGACGGACGTCTCTTCCGCAACGCGGCGGGGAACTACATCGATGCCTCGGCGTACGGCATTACCTGGGGGCGAGCGCGTGACGCCGCTCTCACGCTGGACGAGCACGTCCTTGAGTTGGCGATGCGCCCCTACGACCTGCGCCACGCTGGCATCTCGTTCTGGTTGGCCTCCGGAGTCGACCCCGCCGAGTGTGCGCGCCGAGCCGGACAAAGCATCCAGGTCCTCTTCCGTTACTACGCCAAGTTCTTGGCCGAAGCGCGGAACCATGTAAACCGGCTGATCGAGGAGTCCATGCAGTGGTGGGAGGCGCCGACGGGCGACGCGGGGGGCGACTGAGCGGTACCTTGGCCCGGAAATGCCCCGGAACAGCTGGTCAGAGCTGGGATACCGGTGGGTGATATCGGGAGTAAGGGTGCATTTCGCCTTGCCGCTTGGATGTGCGCTGCGGAGGGCGCCTGACGGGTATCTTGCCTGGTCAGGCGCCCTTTTTCTGCGTCTAGAAGAAGCCGAGCTTCTTCGGCGAATAGGACACCAGGAGGTTCTTCGTCTGCTGGTAGTGCTCCAGCATCATCTTGTGGTTCTCACGGCCGATCCCCGATTGCTTGTACCCGCCGAAGGCGGCGTGAGCCGGGTACGCGTGGTAGCAGTTCGTCCAGACCCGGCCTGCCTGGATGGCGCGGCCCGCCCGGTACGCGGTGTTGATGTCACGGGTCCATACGCCCGCGCCGAGGCCGTACAGCGTGTCGTTGGCCGTTTTGATCGCGTCGTCGAAGTCCGCGAAGGACGCGACCGCCACGACCGGGCCGAAGATCTCCTCCTGGAAGACCCGCATCCGGTTGTTGCCCTCGAAGACGGTCGGCTGGACGTAATAACCGCCCGCCAGCTCCCCGTCGTATTCGATCCGCTGGCCACCCGTGAGGACCTTCGCACCCTCCTGCTGGCCGATGTCCAAGTACGAAAGGATCTTCTGCAGCTGGTCGTTGGAGGCCTGGGCGCCGATCATCGTGTCCGTGTCCAGCGGGTGCCCCGGCACGATTTTCTCGGTGCGGGCGATGCCCGCCTCAAGGAACTCGCCGTAGTGCCCGCTCTGGATCAGCGCCCGTGAGGGACAGGTGCAGACCTCGCCCTGGTTGAGGGCGAACATGGTGAATCCTTCGAGAGCCTTGTCCCGGAAGTCGTCGTCCGCGTTCCATACGTCGTTGAAGAAGATGTTCGGCGACTTGCCGCCCAGCTCCAGCGTCACCGGCTTGATGTTCTCGGAGGCGTACTGCATGATCAGCCGCCCCGTCGTGGTCTCACCGGTGAAGGCGATCTTTGCGACGCGCGGACTGGAGGCGAGGGGCTTGCCCGCCTCGGCGCCGAAGCCGTTGATGATGTTGACGACACCGGGCGGAAGCAGGTCGGCCACCAGCTTCAGCCATACGTGGATGGAGGCCGGGGTCTGTTCGGCCGGTTTGAGGACGACCGCGTTGCCCGCCGCGAGCGCCGGAGCCAGCTTCCACGTCGCCATCAGGATGGGGAAGTTCCACGGGATGATCTGTGCGACGACGCCCAGCGGCTCGTGGAAGTGGTACGCGACCGTATCGTCGTCGAGCTCGCTGAGCGTCCCCTCCTGGGCGCGCAACGCACCGGCGAAGTAGCGGAAGTGATCGATGGCCAGGGGCATGTCGGCGGCCAGGGTCTCCCGTACCGGCTTGCCGTTGTCCCAGCTCTCCGCGACCGCCAGCTCCTCCAGGTGCGCCTCCATCCGGTCGGCGATCCTGTTGAGTACAGAGGCGCGCTCGCCCGCCGCGGTCGCTCCCCACGCGGGGGCCGCGGCGTGTGCCGCGTCCAGTGCACGCTCGACGTCCTCGGCAGTGCCGCGGGCGATCTCGGTGAACGGCCGGCCGTTGATGGGGCTGGGGTTTTCGAAGTACTGGCCACGGGCGGGCGGGACGTACGCGCCGCCGATCCAGTGGTCGTAGCGGGACTCGTACGAGACGATGGCGCCCTCGGTGCCCGGCGCAGCGTAACGGGTCATCTCTGTGGCCTTCCGGATCCGGTGCCGCCCGCCGTTGGACGGCCCTCGGCGCGAAGGTAAACAGTGCCACGTTGCGACCCCGTTGCAGGGGAAGGCGACCGTCCCTGCTCGATGTCCAGCGAGCGCGCCCTGGCCAGCAGCGCGGGGCGCTGTCCCGCGGGTACGGCCGCCGCGAGCGCCCGCCAGACCGGGAGATCGTCCTCGCCCCATGGGCTGTACGCCCAATCGGCCAGCAGGCCCGGGTCACCGCGCGCGATCAGTGCAGCCCGCAGCTGCTCGTCGAGCCGTCGCCGCAGCCGGACGACGGACGGCGCCTGCGAGCCCGGCAGCAGCGGACCCGCGTAGGCGCTGAGCGCCGCTGCCACCGCGCCGGACGCCAGTCTCCGCGCCATCGTGTCGAAGTCGGCGTCGACCGGCGCGGAGAGACGATACGGGCGCGAGAGGAGGAGCTCGGGCCCGAGTAGACGTCGCAGCCGGGAGAGCTCGGCGCGCAGTGTCACCGGGGTCACCGACTCGTCCTCGTACAGTTCGACGAGGAGCTCGTCGCCGCAGAGGCCCTCGGGATGGCGGGCCAGCGTCACCAGGATCTCGCTGTGCCGCCTGCTCAGCCGGATCTTGCCGCCTCCCGCGACGAGCAGCGCCTCGTCCCGGCCCAGCGCGCTGAGCCGCACGGTCTCCCCGGCCGGCGTGGGCGCGAGCAGTGCCAGCTGTGATTCGGCGGCGCGTGCCACCGCCTGCACGAACGCCAGGCTGTGCGGATGCGCGAGCCGGTTCCCGCCGGTGATGTCCACGGCGCCCAGGACCCGGCCCGTGTGCGGGTCGTGGAGCGGTGCCGCCGCGCAGGTCCACTGCTGGACCGGCCGCAGGAAGTGCTCGGCGGCGAAGACCTGCACGGGCCGGTCCACGGCGATGGCCGTACCCGGCGCATTCGTGCCGGCCACGGACTCGGCCCAGCGGGCGCCCTCCACGAAATTCATCCGGGACGCGGCCCGGAGGGTCCTCGCGTGTCCTTCGACCCAGAGCAGCCTGCCGAGCGCGTCGCACACCGCGAGAAGGTGTTCGCCGTCCGTCGCGTACGAGCTCATCAGCTCCCGGATCACCGGCATGGCGGGAGCCAGGGGATGCCCGTCCCGGTACGGTCCGATGTCGCCCGCACCCAGCTCGACCAGCGGGGCGCCGTCCGGGCTGACCCGGGCCCGTGCCGAGCGTCGCCACGACTCGCCGACCACCGGCCGTACCGGCCGTTCCAGCCGGCCCGCCGTGGTGAACACCTCGTGAGCATGCCGCAGTTGGCCCAGCCGTTCGCCGGGGTCCGTATCGGCCGCGAGGGCCACCCAGGGGTCCGTCAACTCACCCTCCCGTCCAGGGGCGTCGTACATCCCCATCGTGGCCGCCGCCGACGCCTGTGACAACCTGGACGCGGAGAGTGAGCAGCCGTGGCGGTGAAGACGCGTCAGCCGGCCGAGTGGAGATTGACGAGACGGATGTAGCGCACCCAGTCCCAGTTCGGTCCGGGATCGGTGTGATCGGTGCCGGGGACCTGGGCGTGGCCGAGAATGTGCGCACGGTCCTTGGGGATGCCGTAGCGGTCGCAGACCGAGGCCGTCAGCAGCGCCGACTTCTCGTACAGGGCGTTGGTGAAGTACGCCGGCTGGTCCACCCAGCCCTCGTGCTCGATACCGACGCTGCGGGTGTTGTAGTCCCAGTTGCCGGCATGCCAGGCGATGTTCTGCTCCCGGACGCACTGGGCCACGTAGCCGTCCGCCGAGCGCACCACGTAGTGCGCGGATACCTGTTTCGCCGGATTCTGGAAGATCCCGATCGTGCTCGGGAACGTCTCCTGGGTGACATGGATGATCACATACTGGATCGGATAGGCCGAAGGCCGTTGTGACGCCGTGTAGTTGGACGTCGAGGCCGGTGTCCAGTGGGCGAGCGGATAGTCCGTCTCGCCCGCCGTCGTGGAGGCTGCGGCGCGGGCCGACGCGGGGAGCAGGGCGGCGGCCGCCGTCGCCGCGGCGCCCTGAAGAATTCTTCTGCGGTGCATGGACACTCCTGTGTGTGGGAGAGAGGAGAGTGGGCCAGAGCTGGAGGGCGGGGTCAGGGAGTGGAAAACGGCGTTGCGGTCTCCCGCAGATGGCGGTGGAGTCCGCGATGAGGATCCCCCGCGGGGAGCCACTCCTTGCGGATTTTCGCCATACAGGTGGAGTTGGTGTCGCACACATTGGCCAATGGGGCCTCGCCGGCCTGGCCGACCAGCTGGTAGGCATCGAGTTCGGACAGGCCGTAGTCACGCGTCAGCCAGTGCACCAGGTCCAACTGTGAGATCCGGAAGGCATCTTCGAGCGGCCGGGCGGATCCGGTCGACATCAGGTGGGTGCCGGACTCGATGCGCGGCCACGGAGTAGTGACCTCCTTCAGCAACTCGACCAGCACCACCGTGTTCATCGCGCACTCCACAGCGACCCCGCACGTCTCGCCCTCGCCCTGACGGGCATGACCGTCCCCGAGGCTCAGCAGCGCCCCCTCGACGTTGACCCCCGGATAGCAGGTGACGCCCGCCCTCATCTCGGGTGTGTCCATGTTCCCGCCGTGCGCGTCGGGCACCAGCGCGGACCGTACCTCCAGATTGGCCGGTGCCACCCCGACCGTGCCGTGCATGGGATCCATCGGCAGCTCCACCCGGATGTCACTGTCCCGGGCGCTGAACAGACAGGTCCGGCGTGCCCGGTCGAGCTGCCACGTCCACACCACCTCCGGCAGCGGAGCCTGCAACGACGCGGTGGTGTGTATGGAGGTCAGCGCGCCGAAGAGAGGAAAGGCCGTCGAAGCGGCCCAGTCCCTGGCCGGTTCGACGGACACGAAATGCACCGCGACGGTGCCGCCGGGCTCGGCCCGGCTTCCGCCGGCGAACGTGGCCCCGGACGGGATGGGCGCGGCGATGGCGGCGGCGGGCGTCATCGCCGTGATGTTCGGGAAGAGGACTTCGCGCAGCCCTACGGCGTCACGTAACAGTCCGCTGCCCGAATCCCCCGACACCCCGTGGCTCCTCTGCCCGACGACGGGAAGGCGTTGTCCGATGTGTGGCCGAGCGTAGTGTGCGCCCTACCGTACGGGCGTCGCGCGGGCGGCGGAAGACGGCAGCCCGAATCGAGCGTGCGGACGCGGGAGGGCCGCGGATCACGAAGGGCGCAGACGCGCATCAGCGAGGGGCCGTACTCGTCCACGAGCCACAATGTGCCGTTGGCGGCATGGACGATGCCTTCGGTGTCGGGGCCGTTCGGGACGTCCTGCCCGGCCCCGCCCGTAGCGCCACTGAGCGGACGTCATGAACGACGACGTCAGTCGTCCGAACCGCTCGCACCTCCCAGCGCCGCCGCCGGATCGTCGTCCGCCGGACCTGCCGGAACCCAGCGTCCGTTCTCCTTGCGGTACGGCCACCAACGCCCGTCCCGCCCATACCTGAGCTGCGCGCCGCCGTCCACCGAGGTCCAGCGGTTGCCCGCCGACCGGAGCCGGGGCTGCTCGCCCTCCTCCCAGGCGGCGATGAGCCCGGCCCCGGCCCTGGCCAGGGCCTGCGGATCCGGCGTCCACTCCTCGTCGAGCACGGTGAGCGCGGCCGCCCCGCCGTACTGCCAGGCACGCACCGCCACGTCGAGTCCGACACGCGACCGCCCGGATCCGACGGCCAGTCGTGTCGCGATCCACGGCTCGGGCCGGGCATCGGCGACCAGCCGTACGGCGTCCTGCTGTGGCGTCAACCCGTTCGGCGGCGGCTGTTGTTCATGGCCGGGGGAGAGGGCGTCCGCCAGCATCCGGTGGGCGCGTGCCGCACCGTCCCGCGCCAGCAGCTCCAGGGCCGACGGATCGATGCCGGGTTCCGGTTCGGTCTCCGTGTCCAGCGACGGCGCGGGGCCCGGTTCCGCGGGCAGCGGCGGGGGAGCGGGCAGCGGAGGCAGGATGTCCCGCGCGGCGAACGCCTCGTCCGCCCGTACGCCCCGGTCCTTCGCCTTCCCGGCCGAGGCACCGGACGCGTCGGAGGAGACGGCCTGCTCGGACGGCGCACGCCCCTCGGCGCGCGCCGCGATGCGTTCCTGGAACTCGTCCAGGACCCGGCGCTCGCCGCGCCCCCGCATGAGCAGCAGGACGAACGGATCCTCGTCCAGCAGCCGCGCCACCTGGTAGCAGAGGGCGGCGGTGTGCGGGCAGTGGTCCCACGTCCCGCAGCTGCACTCCGGGCCCAGATCGCCGATCCCCGGGAGGAGTTCCACACCGGCGGCCGCCGCATCCTCCACCAGGTGCGGCGGCATCTCGCGGTCGAGGAGCGCAGCGACGTGCCCGGCCCGGGCGGCGGCCATGTCCAGGAACCGTTCCCAGTCCGTCTCGCTCAGCTCCTGGAGGAGCACATCACTGCGGTACGTCGACGAGTCCCGGTCCCGGACGACCGCGGTGATCCGGCCGGGCCGTACGGAAACCGCACCGACCCGGCCCTCGCGGGCGAACTTGCGCCCCCTCTTGAGCTGTTCGCCGTCCAGCGCGGTGTCCTCCAGGGCCTTCAGCCACGTCCGGCCCCACCACGTCTCGGCGAAGCCGCGGCCGCGCGCCGGCGGCAGTGCGGCGAAGGTGCGTTCCTGCACCGGGACGTCGCTTCCGTCGCCGGTCACGGACTCATACCCGTCACGGTCGAATGTGTCGCTCATCGCGTGCCTCCTCGCAGCTCCACCAGATCGGCCAGTTCCGCATCTGTCAGTTCGGTCAGCGCCGCCTCTCCGGAGCCGAGCACCGCGTCGGCGAGTCCCTGCTTTCGGGCCAGCATGGCGGCGATCCGGTCCTCGATGGTGCCCTCGGCGATAAGCCGGTGCACCTGCACCGGCTGGGTCTGCCCGATCCGGTACGCACGGTCGGTGGCCTGCGCCTCCACCGCCGGGTTCCACCACCGGTCGAAGTGCACGACATGACCCGCCCGGGTGAGGTTGAGTCCGGTGCCGGCCGCCTTCAGCGACAGAAGGAAGACCGGGGCCTCGCCCGCCTGGAAGCGGTTCACCATGGCCTCCCGTTCCGCGACCGGGGTACCGCCGTGCAGGAACTGCGTGCGCACCCCACGCACCGCCAGATGCTGTTCGAGAAGTCGGGCCATCTGCACGTACTGGGTGAACACGAGCACACTCGCGTCCTCCGCCAGGATCGTGTCGAGCAGTTCGTCCAGGAGCTCGACCTTTCCCGAACGGTCCTCGATCCGGGGCTCCTTCTCCTTGAGGTACTGCGCCGGGTGGTTGCAGATCTGCTTCAGAGCAGTCAGCAGCTTCACGACGAGGCCACGGCGGGCGAAGCCGTCGGCGCCGGAGATCGCGGCCAGCGTCTCCCGTACCACTGCTTCGTACAGCCCCGCCTGTTCCGCCGTCAGCGACACCGTCCGGTCCGTCTCGGTCTTCGGCGGCAGCTCGGGCGCGATGCCGGGATCCGATTTGCGCCGGCGCAGCAGGAACGGACGCACCAGCGCGGCCAGCCGCTCGGCCCCTGCCGGGTCGCCGCCCTCCGCGGCCCGCGCGTAGCGGGTACGGAAGGTGCCGAGCCGGCCCAGCAGACCGGGCGTCGTCCAGTCGAGGATCGCCCACAGCTCGGACAGGTTGTTCTCCACGGGGGTGCCGGTGAGCGCCACCCGTGCCTTTGCCCCGATCGTCCGCAGCTGCCTGGCCGTTGCCGAATACGGGTTCTTGACGTGCTGGGCCTCGTCGGCAACGACCATGCCCCAGCGGACGTCGGCGAGCTTCGCCGCGTCGAGCCGCATCGTGCCGTACGTGGTGAGGACGAACTCGCCGTCCGTCAGACCCTTGAGGTTGCGCGATCCACCGTGGAAGCGGCGCACCGGCGTACCGGGCGCGAACTTCTCGATCTCCCGCTGCCAGTTCCCCATGAGCGAGGTCGGGCAGACCACCAGCGTCGGTCCGGCGGCCGATTCGATGCTCTGGCGGTGCAGATGCAGAGCGATCAGCGTGATGGTCTTGCCGAGCCCCATGTCGTCGGCGAGACAGCCGCCGAGACCGAGCGACGTCATGGTGTGCAGCCAGTTCAGGCCGCGCAGTTGGTAGTCGCGCAGCGTGGCGGCGAGCGCCGGGGGCCGGCCGACCGCCTGCTGCCCGCCGGACTCCGGTTCGGCCACCCGGCGGCGCAGCTGTTCCAGCCATCCGGTGGCCCGGACATCGACCCGGCGGCCGTCGACCTCGGTGGAACCGGTGAGTGCGGCTCCGAGCGCGTCGATCGGAGTGACCTTGCGGTCCTGGGTCTCGCGGGCACGGCGTGCCTCTTCGGGGTCGATCAGCACCCACTGGTCGCGCAGCCGTACCACCGGCCTGTTCGCCTCGGCGAGACGGTCGAGCTCGGCACGGCTGAGCTGCTGGTCGCCCAGGGCGAACCACCAGTTGAACGTCAGCAGCGCATCGGCCGACAGCAGCGACGGCGCGTCCGAGCCGGTGCGGGCGAATGCCGCGTGCTCCTGGTCCGTTCCGTCGTCGGGCGGGCCGATGACGGCGCGGGCGGTGAGCTTGCGGACCATTTCCTTCGGCCAGTGCACCTGGACGCCCGTTGCCGCGAGTGCCCGTCCGGCGGGGCCGAGGAGTTCGGTGAGTTCCTCGTCGGCGGGTTCCACGGAGTCGGGCACCGTGGCCGACAGCAGCGGAGTCAGCGGTGACCAGGCGCGGGCGGCCCGGCGCAGCGCCAGCAGGGCGTCCATCCGGACCCGGGGGCCGAAGGCTGCGGTGGCCGGAGCGGAGCCGGCCCAGACCTCGGCGGCATCGGCGACCAGCGCCGGATCGCTGACGCTGTGGATCTGCAGGACAGCACGGAAGGACGGCCCGGCGGGCGTCTCAAGGTCCTTGTCCGGCGTGGTCGGCCCCGACACCTCGACCCGCAGCGAGAGCCGGACGCCCGCGTCGTGCCCGGCTGCCACATCGGTGACCCAGGCCCGTTGACCGGGCAGATGCTGCGGTGCGTCGACGGCGAACGCCGGGCCGCCGGCGGCGAAGGGCGCAGCGGGGGTGCGTGGCAGCCCGTCCGCCACCGCGTCGAGGAACGCGCGCAACAGCCACTCCGGTTCGGGCAGCAGTACGGGCTGTGCGGTCGCGTCGAGCGGTACCGCATGGGCCAGGGGCGGCATCGAGGCGGCGAGCGTACGGATCCGCGACTGATCGTCGGCGGTCAGCGGACCGGCCCGCCAGGCGTCGTGATCGGTTCCGGTCAGCCCGGGCAACAACAAGCCCCGGGCGGCGAGTTGCAGAGCGAGGAGCGCGGCGGCACCCCAGAACGCGGCCGCGCCGGAGGCATGCGCCGAGGCTCGTGCGCGCGTGAGTACGGGCAGCACGTCGCGGACCGGAAGCAGCAGCGCCGGTACGACGTACACCCGGGCGTCGGCGCCGACGACGGTGAGCTCCTCGACGGAACCGGGAGCATCGGGCGGACTGCTGCCATCCGGATGCCAGAAGGCGATACGGCCCGTACGGGACGGGTCCGCGGGCAGGAAGACCACGGAGCAGCCGGAGAGTGCGGAGATCTCGGAGAGCGTTGCCGCAGGGAGCCTGTGCACAGCGATGCCGAATTCCTCAAATTTGACTAGTTGCGGTACGAGTCGCCGAGGGTACTCCAACGCTGCGCCTCATGCCGAGCGGAAATACTGTGATCCAGCCCACCTCCAGGCGGCACGGCGGTCCCGCACGCCCCCGTTTCACGCGTCGGGGTGTAGCCAGCCCCCCTCCGGGGGGAGGGGGCTTACCCCCGGAGCTCCCGGGTGGTGGCGCCATGGTTGACACACCCTCGGTGACCCTACGTTTCTACAGGTCAGCGCAGCCTTTCAGAGACCGGAGACATCATGCCCCAGGCCGTAACCACCGTCGTGGAAGGTGCCCGCGACGCCACGGGAACTGCCGAACGTGCCGACGGTGCCGAAACCGCCCCGAGCCAGGGGAGCGACTTCGCGCCCCTCCTGCGGGCGGTGAAGGGGCAGGGCCTCCTGGAACGGCGCACCGGGTGGTACACCGCGGGAATCATCACCAATCTGGTCGCACTGGGTGCCGTACTCACCGGCATGTTCCTCCTCGGCAACACCTGGTGGAACCTGCTGCTCGCACTGCCCCTGGCGATCTTCTGGTCCCGCACCGCGTTCGTCGGACACGACGCCGGACACGCCCAGATAGCCGGCGACCGCAAGGTCGGCCGAGCCATCGGCCTCGTGCACGCCAACCTGCTGCTCGGCATGAACGAGGCATGGTGGAACGACAAGCACGTACGTCATCACGCCAACCCCAACCACATCGACAAGGACCCGGACGTCGGCGTCGGTGCCCTGGTCTGGACCCAGAAGCAGGCGGCCCAGCGCGAAGGCTTCGCCCGCTGGCTCACCCGCAACCAGGCCAGGCTGTTCTTCCCGATGCTGCTCCTCGAAGGCATCGCGTTGAAGATCTCCGGCTTCCAGTACCTGCGGCAGCAGCCCGCCCGGGAACGGGCCCTCTCGGCACTGCTCCTGGTGGCGCATCTCGGTCTCTACGCGACACTGCTGCTCACTGTCATGTCCCCGGGGAAGGCCGTCGTCTTCGCACTCGTCCACCACGCGCTGTTCGGGCTCCACCTCGGCATGGCCTTCGCGCCGAACCACAAGGGCATGGAGATGCCCGACCCCGACGGCGACCGCTGGGGCCACCTCCGGCGTCAGGTCCTCACCTCGCGCAACGTACGCGGCGGCCGCCTCACCGACTGGTTCCTCGGCGGGCTGAACTACCAGATCGAGCACCACCTCTTCCCGAGCATGCCCCGCCCGCATCTGCGCCTGGCACAGCCCATGGTCCGCGCCCACTGCGAGGCGATCGGCATGCCGTACACGGAGACCGGGCTGATCGAGTCCTACCGGCAGGCACTCCAGCACATGCACGAGGTCGGCGAACCCCTGCGATGAGGACTCCGTCGCCGGCTGGAACCGATGGACGCGTACAGGCGTTCTCACAGCAGGAGCGGCTCCGGGCCGCGAAGGAGGCGTGGACGATGTCGAACAGCGCGAAGATCGCCATAGGGGGAGTCGTCGCGGCAGTCATCCTGATGCCGTTCATCGGGTTCTGGCTGTCACTGCTGGTCCTGATCGGGGTCCCGGCGGTCGCCTACCTGCTGCTGGATCCGAGTCAGCGGCGCAGGCTCCGCAGGATCACCCGCAAGGAAATAGGTCACTGACAGCAAGTCGCCGACAACAATCGCCGGCCCCGGGGAGACAACGGCATCCGGCCCTCCGCCGAACACCGGGAGTCCCCTCAGGCCGGCCGTACCGCGATGGTGTCCAGGGCCTTCAGTAAGCCGGGCAGCTCCGCACCGCGCCCGACCGGCAGCACTTCGCCCGGTTCCTCGTCCAGCAGGATGAACG
The DNA here is from genome assembly GCF_043080425.1 of Streptomyces sp. NPDC015032. Taxonomy (NCBI): domain Bacteria; kingdom Bacillati; phylum Actinomycetota; class Actinomycetes; order Kitasatosporales; family Streptomycetaceae; genus Streptomyces; species Streptomyces sp. NPDC015032. The sequence continues at coordinate 13,769 of NZ_JBIBVN010000026.1, forward strand.
CGATGTCATCGGTCCTGGCGACCAGTGACCAGCCTGGTCCGTCGGCACGCAGCATCCGGGCGTCGCCCGTGGCGAAGGAGGACCGGACACGACCCGGCGGCGGCGCCGTGTCCACATAGGCATGCGCCTCCGTGAGGGCCCGGCGCACACCGGGGTGCACATGGGAAGGCAGGTCCTCCGCGGGGTTCCGGGCGGTGGCACGGGCCCTGTCGGTTCCGGGCTCGATCCCGACGCCTGGTTCGTCTCCGGTTTCGGTGTCACCCCTGCCGAAAACTCCGGCCCCGGCCCCGGCATGCCCCTCGGCCCCGTTCTCGCCCGCACCGTCAGGCTCCGTCCGGCGTGCGCCCGAGCCCTCGCCCCCCGTGCCGGCGGCGGCATCGTGGTTCTCGGCGGGTCCCACGAAGGGCCCGGTGCGGTCGTCGACCCGGCCCCCGCCCGTGCCCGCGCCCCTGCCCGGAGCTGAGAGGGCCGTCTCCGCGTCGAGCTGCTCGCGCCAGGCTGCCCACTGGTGCGCTATCTCGTCCGCTCCCATACGCCGCTGGGCCGGACCCCACGACTCCGTGTCGGGCGGTGCCAGCGGTGCCGGATCGGTGCCCTCGGCATCAGGGGCCGGCACCGGATCGTGCGGGGCGGGCACACCTGGAGCGGCGACCCCCACCGCGAGCGGCCAGCCGGGCAGAGCGCGGACCACCGAACGGTCGTCGGGGGAGAGGTCGTACTCCATTCCGCAGTCCCAGGAAGCGATGGCGACCGCGACCAGCGACACGTCATCGACGACGACGGTCCACCGTGCCCCGTCGCCGTCCTGGCCGAGAACCAGCCCGTACCCTACGGCGTACGGTTCGAGGGCGAGCGCCCTGCACGCGGCGGGGTAGTCGTCACCGAGCACGCTCGGGAACTGCGCCGGTGTCAGCAGCACTGCGGTCAGCACATACAGTGCGTCGTCGTCGGCGACTGCGTCGCTCGTGCCGGCCACGGCACCCTCCTCGTCCGTCATCGTTGTCCGTCGGCGCACCTTAACCAGTCGGTAACCTACGCGTCGAGGCCCTGACGAGGGAGGACGCCGGGCCCGCTGCCCGGCGGACGAGGCTCCTCAGTCGACGGGCAGACCGAGCAGCCTGCGGGCCACCGTCTGCGGTGACTCGTCTCGCTCGCGGGCCAGCGCGATGACGGCCCGGCAGGCCAGCTCGTTGATGCCGAAGGAGAGCGCCTCGGGCGACACCCAGCCGCTCGCCTCGTCGATCCTCGCCTGATCCTCGTCGACGGATGCCGAGATGTAGGTGGCGGCCGCCTCGAACAGGTTGTGCTGCTTGCGTCGGCCCTCATCGAGAGGGGCCGCGGGCCGCTCGCCCTTCCGGTCCGGGGACACCGCCTTCCGCAGACTGCCGATTATGTCGATCATGGAGACCGCCTCCCGAGGACCTGTGCGTACATGACGTGCTCGAACAGCATCGGCCCGAACGGCACCCGCGCGTCCGGCACTTGCCCGTACAACCTACGGTGTTCCCCGCCGACGTAGAATTGCACCTCCGACCGAGGCAATGGGGGCATCGCGATGAGGCGGTACGACAGGCTGAAGGAGATTCAGCGCCTGGATCCGGAGCGGGACTTCCTCCGGATCTACCGGATCACGGCCACCTATGAATTCCCCTGGGACATCGCCCGCGCCCTCGAACTGGCCCTCTACCGCACGTATGCCGTCCCCAGCATCGGCCGACTCCTCGCCGAGACAGCCGAACTGACGGACCGTTCGCAGAAGCGCTACGACGACACCGCGCTCCTCCTTGACTCGGTCGTCGAGCACGGCTTCGAGAGCACCGCGGGGCGTACGGCCATCCGTCGGATCAATCAGATGCACCGCAGTTACGACATCAGCAACGACGACATGCGCTACGTACTGTGCACCTTCGTCGTCACCCCGAAGCGGTGGCTCGACGACTACGGCTGGCGTCGGCTGTCCGACCACGAACTACGGGCGTGCGCCGTGTACTACCGGGCTCTGGGTGCCCATATGGGCATCAAGGACCTGCCGGAGACGTACCAGGACTTCGAGCGCACCCTCGACAGCTACGAGGCCGGGAACTTCGGCTGGGACGAAGGGGGACGCCGCGTCTCCGACGCCACGCTGGACCTGATGAGCTCCTGGTATCCGCGTCCCTTCGCCCCCGCCGCACGGAAGGCGGCCCTCGCACTTCTCGACGATTCGCTGTTGCGGGCATTCCGGTACGAACGCCCGGGCTCCGCCGTCCGCAACGTCACCCGTGGCGCCCTGCGACTGAGGGCACGGGCGGTGCGACTGCTGCCGCCGCGCTCCACCCCGCACAACGCCCGGCAGAACCCCGAGATCAAGGGCTACCCGGACGGCTACGAGGTGTCCGGGCTCGGTACGTTCCCCAGCCCGGGCATCGCCGGCTGTCCGGTTCCGTACGACAGGCGCCGCGGCGCTTCGGCCGGGTGAGAAGTCGGCTGGGCGGCCGAGTCGGCGGCCGCCCGGGCGGGACGGCCGGTCGCTCGCCGGTCAGCGTGTCCGGGCAGAGAGGGCGAGGAACCGCTCGGCCTCGTCCCTGTACACAACGAACCGCCGGCCCGGACGCACCGGCAACGGACGACGGTGAGGATCGCCGCGTTGCTGGTGCCGGGCGGTCGGTTCTTCGTCAACCTCCGCCACGGTCCCGTGCCCGCCGGCCGCCACATGTTCGATGTGTCCCTCGCCGAGACATCGGAGCCGGGTGCCGAGCATGGCCTGTTGACGGTGCATCGCAGCGAGCGCCCCGATCTTCACGGTCGCGACGGCGTCCGGTGGAGTTCTCTGGTGCTTCAGGCGCGGGACGTCGGCAATCCACTCGATTGAACGCGGGCACCGCGCCGGCCGCGCTGCGCCTGCACAACGGCCACACCATCGGCCGCCACCGGAACTCCCGCGAGGCGATCAACGGCCCGCGGGCCCCGCAGAGGCACACGACTGCGTGACAGCCGGAGGGCGGTACACCGGGCGGACGGGCCGCTCTCCCCGCCCCGGTGGAGGGGCGAGGAGAGCGGCCCGTGGCCAACGCCCGTGCCGTTCCCTCCGGTCAGACGTTGACGCCGTAGTCGGACGCGATGCCGGCCAGGCCCGAGGCATAACCCTGGCCGACGGCACGGAACTTCCACTCCGCCCCGTGCCGGTACAGCTCGCCGAAGACCATGGCCGTCTCGGTCGACGCGTCCTCGCTGAGGTCGTAGCGGGCCAGCTCGACGCCGTTCGCCCGGTTCACCACGCGGATGAACGCGTTGCGGACCTGGCCGAAGCTCTGCCCGCGGCTCTGCGCGTCATGAATGGAGACCGGAAAGACTATCTTGGCGACATCGGCCGGGACAGCCGCCAGGTCGACGTTGATGGACTCGTCGTCGCCCTCGCCCTCACCGGTCAGATTGTCACCGGTGTGCTGGACCGAACCGTCCGGGCTCGTCAGGTTGTTGTAGAAGACGAAGTGCAGGTCGGAGACGACCTTTCCGGTATCCGAGCACAGCAGCGCACTCGCGTCCAGGTCGTGGTCCGCGCCCGTCGTCGTCCGTACGTCCCAGCCCAGGCCGACCGTCACTGCGGTCAGGCCGGGCGCTTCCTTCGACAAGGAGACGTTGCCGCCCTTGGCCAGGGTCACACCCATGAACTTCCTCCATTTATCTGTTGGTCAAGTGGTCCAGCGATTCGGTGATCAGCGTTCCTGCGCCGTCACCCGGGTCAACGACGGCGTCGCGCCCGTGGTTCCCTTGCTTGCGCAATCCCTGAAGTAATGAGTTGTGAGGGATGTTTCCACGTCGATGGACCGGAGTCTCATGCGTGTGGACCGGTGCCGGGACTCGCGTCGGCCTCCTTCATGGCCTTCGCCTCACTCTTCAGGATCCGCATGGATCTGCCCAGGGCGCGGGCCGTGTCCGGCAGCTTTTTCGAGCCGAACAGCGCGATCACCACAATCGCCACGATCAGCAGGTGCCAGGGTTCGAGCCCATTGCGCAACATGTACGTCCCGCCCTTCCTTTCGGTGTCTCGGCCGGTTTTTCGCGCGGCGTCCGCGGTCCGTGCGTCAGGCTGACTGTGGGCAGGTCCGGTGATCCACGATCCATTCAACAATACTTGCTACATTGCGCAACTATACAACCGTGGGGTGGGTGGGAATGTCTCCCCGCGGGAGCCGGACGGACGGGATGGCCGATGCCAGGAAGCCGCACGGCGGCAGCGGGCGGGCGAAATGCCGGCAGCCTGCGGCGGACGGCGACGTCCTGGCTGTCGCTCCTCGTCCTTCTCGTCGCGGGCGTCGGGTGGATCTACCTCGAACTGAACGGCGGCATCGACACGTTCAGCGCGGACGGAATTTCCGGCGACCGGCCCTCCGGCTCGTCGAAGGGGCAGAACGTCCTGGTCATTGGATCGGACTCGCGCTCGGGCGTCAACAGTGAACTGGGTGGCGGCACGGCCACGGCGAGCAGCCAGGACAACACCTCAACCGTCATCGAGTACGCACCCGGCTTGCGGGACGGGGCGGAGACCGCCGCACGTCTCTTCGACGGAGCCCGGACGACGGCATCGGACACCGCTGTTATCCAGGTGATTCTCGGGAGTTCCTTCGCCCGGAACCAGTCGGTCGCCCCCGGGGCGCCGGCGCACTCCGCCGGGGCACCCACCGTCGCCGACGGGATGCGATCGGCCGACGACGATCCGTGCGCGGACCTTTCGTACGGCTGAGCGCGCGTCCGGAACCGGGAATTCGGCGTTCAGTGCGGTGCCCGGGCCGTCCGAAGCTGGAGTGCGGGGTGACGAGGCGTCGCGAAGCCGTACGACTCGTACAGAGCGGCACCGTCCGCTGTGGCGTTCAGATTGACCACGGTGACACGGGCCTCCTCGCGAAACCACGTGAGCAGGGCGTCGAGGCAGACGCGGGCATGCCCGCGGCGGCGCCGGCGGGGATCGGTGCTGACGTTGAAGACGTGCCCGTGCAGCCCGCTCGGATTCGTCGGGCTGGGGGCATGCGTGTCGCACGTCCCCGCCGCACTGGCGACGGTGCCGAGTTCGGGATCGTCGACCAGGAACGCGGCGAACGTGCCAGAGTGACGCAGCCGCTCGGTGAACCACTGTGCCGAGGCCGTCCGCCACGGGGCATCGGCGCCACCGGTGTCCATCCCCATTTCGTCCAGCATCACCCCCCGCAGCCGTACCAGCGCGGGTACGTCGCCGAGCGTGGCGCGGCGAGCACCCGGCAGGTGTGCACCGTCGGCGGCTGTACGGGAGCCGGAGTCAGGGGGGCCGACGCGTGACGGGGTCATGAGCTTCTCCTCTTCCGCTCGTAGCGGGCACGGGCGGCCCACAGCCCGTACGCGTACGGGGCCAGCACCGTTGCGAGCAACAAGTAATAGAGCGGTGGCAGCGCAATCATGCCCAGCAATGAACCGAGCGGGGTGAGCGGCAGCAGCAGCCCGACCACCGCGAGACCCGACGCGGCCGCGCGCAGCGGTCCGCCGCTACGATTCTCGGCGGTGCGACGCCCGGTACGCAGCAGCAGCATCACCAGAGCCTGGGTGAGCAGGTTCTCGGTGAACCATCCGGAGTGGAAGGCCTCCTGGCCCACTGATGTCGCCGAACCGTGCAACGCATAGGCCAGCACGGCGAAAGTGGCCAGGTCGGCGCTGGCGTTCAGCAGACCGAAACCCGTGATGAAGCGGAGGAAGTCGCGCGGACGCAGGATCGTGGGGCGCCGCAGTACCGCGGGTGCGGGCCGGTCGAACGCGAAAGCGAGCTGCGCCACGTCGAAGCACAGGTTCTGCACCAGGACCTGTGCCGGGAGCATGGGGAGGAACGGCAGCATCAGCCCTGCGGCGAGCATGGCGATGACATTGCCGAGATTCGACGAGAGCGTGATGCGCAGATACGTGGCGATGTTCCCGCTGCAGTGCCGGCCCGCCGTGACCGCGTGATCGATGGCGGCGAGATCCTTCTCGGCGAGCACCACATCGGCGGTCTCTCGGGCCACGTCGACCGCGTTGCGCGGGCAGATGCCGACATCGGCCGCGTGCATCGCGGGCAGATCGTTGACGCCGTCGCCGAGGAAACCGGTGGTGTGCCCGGAGCCACGCAGCGCGGAGACGATCCGGGCCTTGTGCTCGGGCGAGCAGCGGGCGAAGACCGTGGCCCGGTCGGCGGCCTCCGCGAGTTCGCCGTCCGACAGTGTGTCGATCCGTTCCGCGGAGACGACCTCGCCCGGGTCGAGGCCCAGATCCCGGCAGGCCCGGGCTACCGTCCCCGGATCGTCGCCGGTGAGGACCTTCACTGCGATGCCCCGGTGGCCCAGCACGTCCAGCGCTTCCGCGGCGCTCGGTGTGAGTGCGTCCCGCAGGGCGACGAAGCCCAGGAAGGCCAGCCCCTGTTCGTCGGCCGTCGTGTACGCGCCGAGCCGGGCGGGCCGCTCGGTACGGGCCACCGCGAGCAGCCGCAGGCCGTTCGCGGCCTCACGGGCGGCCAGGGCCCCCAGCCGCTCCCGTTCGGCGTCCTCCAGGACGCAACGGCCGAGCACCGCTTCCACCGCCCCCTTCGTGACGAGGGTGTGCGTACCGAGCTTCCCGGGGCTGCGGACGACCGCGGTGGCGAGGCGACGCACCGGATCGAACGGCAGCGCGGCCACGCCGTCGTACGCGGACAGCGCCTCCTCCCGTTCCTCGGCCGCGTCCAGTACCGCCTCGTCCAGTGCGTCGGGTGCGGGCAGATCGGCGAGCTGCAGCGTCCACAGCGCGTTCACCCCGGCCCAGTGCAGCACCTCTGGGTCGGACCGGTCCGACCCGTTCAGCGACCGTTCGACGACCGGCCGGTCCTGGGTGAGGGTTCCGGTCTTGTCCAGACACAGCACATCGATCGCGCCGAGGTCGTGCAGCGCGGGCAGCCGCTTGACGATCACCCCACGGTTCCGGGCGAGCAGTGAAGCGCCCCGGGCCAGCGCCGTCGTGACGATCACCGGCAGCATTTCCGGGGTCAGACCGACGGCCACCGCGACGGCGAACGGAAGCGTCTCCAGTCCGCGGCCGCGCAGAGCCGCGTTGGCCATCAGCACCAGGGGCGGGGTGAGGAGCATGAACCGGATCAGCGTCCAGGAGATCCCCTGCACCGAACGGTCGAAGGCGCTCGTGCCCCGGCGGCGCGCCGAACCGTCGTACGCGGCGGCGAACCGGGTGTCCGCGCCCGTGGCCGTGACCACCGCAGTACCACTGCCGGATGCCACACTGCTGCCCTGGAAACACAGCTCGGGCCGCCCGAACAGCCCGGCCTCGACGGCGGGCCCGGCGTCGGCCGTGAGGTATCGGTCCGGTGCGTCGACGGGTTTTTTCGCTACCGGCGCAGACTCACCGGTCAGGGCCGATTGATGCACGGTCAGGCCGCTCGCGCGCAGCAGCCGCATATCGGCGGGCACGAGATCCCCGGGCCCGAGCCGGATCACATCGCCCGGCACCAGCTCCCCGACCGGCAGTTCACGTGCCTGCGGCGCGGCGTCCGGGCCGGCACGGCGCAGTACGGTCGCGGTGGTCGCCACCAGTTCACGCAGGGCGGCCGTCGAGCGGTCGGCCCGATGCTCCTCCGCGGAGCGCAGCAGACAGCTGACGACCACGAGCACCAGCGTCACCGACGCCGTGCCCCACGAGGCCACCGCTGCCGAGACCAGGCCCAGGCAGAGAAGCACCGAGGTGAACGGATCCCGCAGGCTGCGCAGGAAACGGCGGGGCCAGGAGACCGGACGCCAGGCCGGCAGAGTGTTCTCGCCGAACCGCGCCAGCCGTTCCTCCGCTTCCACCTCCAGCAGCCCCCGCGGGCCGCTGTCCAGCGAACGGAGCACCTGCAAAGAGGTCGGTGCGGCGGCCGGAGGTGTGGGCGGCGCGGCCTCGGGGACACCGCCCCAGTCGGCCGCCGCGCCCGGCATCGGCACGACGACGGCAGACGAATGATCGGGGTCGGTGCTGCCGGGACCCGCGGCGGCACTGCTCTCAGGCACCGAGCTCACGGAGGCGCACGGGCCGCTCGGACGGGTGTCCTGCGCGTTCGGCGAGCTGGCCGACCATCAATCGTACGACCGTCACCACATCGGGGTCGTCGACCAGGTACACCTGCCGGCGGCCTTCGCGCCGTGACCGTACGAGACCGGCCAGTTTCAGCTTCGTCAGATGCTGGCTCACCGACGGCAGGGTGCCGCCCACTCGGTCGGCGAGGCCGGTGACATCACTCTCGCCCTGGGACAGGGCCCACATGATGTGCAGCCGCGCAGGCGTCGCCAGCAGGCCGAAGGCGGCGGCCGCCTCCACCAGTACCTCCGCAGGCGGATCCTCGAAACCGCCGCCGGCAGCTGTCGACACTCTTGCTCTCCCTGTCCGCGTGGGCTGCTTCTCGTACCTGAAACACCCAGTGTAGGCGCCGGACGAGTGCGGTCAGCGGGCCCATGCCTTCGTGCGCGGGCCCGTGCACTCACGACCGGGAGCGGCAGGCGTGCTCGGACAGGCGCGTCGCTTTGTGGGCTCAGCCGGGCAGCGGGTGAGCGGAATACGGTCACGCCGCAACAATGCGGCCATATTTCGAGTGCCGGAGCATTCCCCTCGCCGTCGCGGTCAACCGGTTTGCAGGCGCCCGTACGTACGGTGCACGCGAGGTGTTCCGCGCCCTCGACCTCGGTGCACCCGTCGTTTTGCGCGATGGACGCGATCGGGATTCCGGCAAGGAAGTCCTGATCCGCATGGCCGAGGTGCCGGGCGGCTGCACACGTTCTGGCTCCTCGACTCGGTGAGCTCGCCCTCCCGGCATTCCTCCGCTGCGACCCGGACCCGGCCACATGATGGAGGAGTGCTTGCCCGTACGTGACCAGTGCGCAAGGCTTACGTGAAACGTGGGGCACGGGGAACGTGTGAACGGGGAGGAGCGGGGATATGGCGCTGGACAGGGGACTTGACTGGCTCCTTGACGATCTGACCAGCAGGGTCGAGCACATACGGCACGCGTTGGTGCTGTCGAACGACGGACTGGTGACGGGGGCGAGTACGGGCCTGGCCCGTGAGGACGCCGAGCATCTCGCCGCGGTCTCGTCGGGGCTCCACAGCCTTGCGCGTGGATCGGGACGCCACTTCCGGGCCGGGAAGGCCCGGCAGACCATGGTGGAGTTCGACGAAGCGCTGCTCTTCGTGACGGCCGCGGGCGAGGGAAGCTGCCTGTGCGTGCTGAGCGAGGCCGAGGCCGACGTCGGCCAGGTCGCGTACGAGATGACCCTGCTCGTGAACAGGGTCGGAGAGCACCTCGGTGTCGCCGCGCGGCAGGAAGGGAGCGAAGAGGGCAGCCGGCCCTGACCTCGTCGCGGGAGTTTTCCACAGGCCGGGCGAACGATGACTCCCCCGGATTACTCTGCTCACAGAGAGTGATCGAGAGTCGCGGGGGAGAACATCATGACTGTCATCGAAACCGGGTGCCCGAAGACCGCGGGCACCATGGCCGCGGGCACAGCGGCGCAGGAACTCCAGCTGAAGCGGGGCGAGTTCGCCATTGCCGTGCATGTGGGTCTGGTCCGGGTGCTGGTGCAGCAAGGCGGTGGTGGGAGGGCGAGGGTCCGCAAGGAGGAGGTCGACCGGCTGCGGGCGCAGAACGGATTCCCGGAGACGCTCCGGGAGCAGGTGCGCACGGTGGGGACGGCGGAGGGAGCCCGACTGCTCGGGATCAGTCCGGACCGGTTCACCAGGCTGGCCCGTGCGGGATGCCTCACGCCGATCACCTTCTACCTCAACCGGTACCGGGCGGTGGTCTGGCTCTACCTCGCGGAGGAGCTCGCAGGGTTCGCCGCCCGGGAACCGCGGCTTCTGGTCGGGAAGAGCCCTGCCTGGGTGCGTAGCCGGCTGGAGGACGGCGTCGACTGCCGTGCGCGTGAGTGGCGCTCACGCCGGATCGAACGGCTGTTGAGCCTCACGGAGGAACCCTGGGCCCGCGTGGCCGTGCTCGCTGACACCCTGGATCCGGTGCAGCTCGCGGAGGTGGTCGAGGATCCGTACGAGCGCGCCCACCTCGCCAGGATCCGGTCCGAACCGGCCTACGGGCCAACGGTGTCGCCTGCCGCACGGGAGACGATGGTGCGCCTGATGCAGGCCGACGAACCGGACGAGATGCTGTGGCGACGGGTCGGTCTGATCCTGGAGCTGGACCATGCCCGGGAAGTCCGTCAGGCTCCGCGGCCGGGCGACGGGTGGCGTCCCCGTCCCGGCCCCGGGCACGATCCCGGACCTGAGCCGGAGAGCGTGCACGGACGCGGCCCCGAGCCCCATCCCGGCGCCGGGATCGGACCCGCCGCTGAACCGGGGCCCGGGGACAGGCCCGAACTCGGTGGTGAGGCGCGGCCCGGTATCGAGCCGGACCTTGCTTCGGTGCCCGAATGCGCCCCGGACTTCGGCCCCGGTCCGATGTCCGAGCCCGCACCCGCTTTCGTTCCCGAACGCGATTCCGATCGAACGGATGATCAGGACACCCGCCCTGGACATCCACCGACAGTCCTGCCGGAACCCGCGCGTGGGCTGCTCGCCCGGCTCGGGCTGCGGAGGCACCCATCCCGGCGGTCCTGCTGAAAATACCTCGCGCGCAGCGAACGGCACCGGCATTCTGTCCTGCATGCTGATCAGGGAAGCCACAGCCGGTGACTGGGCCGACATCTGGCCGTTTTTCCATGAAATCGTCGCAGCGGGCGAGACGTTCACCTATCCGCTCGACCTCGGCGAGAACGAGGCCCGCTCCTGGTGGCTCCTCGATTCACCGAACCGCACGGTCGTCGCGGTCGACGACGAGGGGACGGTCCTCGGCACGGCGAAGATGAACAAGAACCACATGGGCAACGGCGCGCACATCGCGAGCGCCAGCTACATGGTCGACCCCGAGTATTCAGGGCAGGGAGTGGGCCGGGCCCTCTGTGAGTACACGCTGGACTGGGCCCGATCGTCGGGGTTCCGGGCCATGCAGTTCAACGCGGTGGTGGAGACGAACACCCACGCCGTCCGGCTCTACCGCTCGCTCGGCTTCGAAATCCTCGGAACCCTGCCCGAGGGGTTCAACCATCCGAAACAGGGGTTCGTCGGACTGCACATCATGCACCGCCGCCTCTGACGCACCTGCTGTCCCCGACAACCGTGAGGAGATCGATGCGCGCTGCGGGAACACTCGCGGCCGCAGCGGTGGTCGGCCCGACCGGCACGGTGCTCTCCGCCTCCCCGAGCCCCACCTCGCCCGACCCGGCCTCGATGCCCCAACGGACGGCGACGGCAGCCAGGAGCGGTAGGCCCCGCCCTGATGTGGCGGTCTCGCCCGGACAGCGGCGTCTCGGCAAGACGCTCGAACGATCCTGCACCGACTGCCGCGCCCGCCGGACGGGTTCCGGCAGCACCTCCAGAGTGAGTACCGTGCCACCTTCCGTGTGCAGCAGCACATTTTCCAGCAGCTCCCCGGTCACCAGCTCGGCGTCGTCGGCGAGTTCGCACAAGTCCCAGCCGTTCAGGGCCTTGCGCACGATCGTACGGGCGTCGGACGGTCATTCCTGCTCCGGAGATCGTCCGGCGAGGCTGCCGTACGGCGTGTCCCAACAGTCGAACCGGCTCCGGCGGGCTGCCGCAGCGGACCATCGGGAAGCCCGGGGCCGAGGGCAGGCCCCGTGCCCCGTACCCCTGCCTGCCCGAGCACTGGACCCGCCCCGCAGAATGGCAGCGGAAGATCGCCCGCGATCGGCGGACGATACGGCACAGGGGCTGACCGGAGCGCATTGATGAATCACGACGATCCCGTTCTGCTGCACACCGAGGGACGCATCCGGCACATCACCCTGAACCGTCCGCGCGCCCTCAATGCGCTGAATCACGCCATGGTGCTGCGCATCGACGAAGCACTGTCAGAAGCCGAGTTCGACCACGCCATCGCCGCGGTCCTGATCACCGGAGCCGGGGACCGCGGCCTCTGCGCGGGCGGCGACATCCGTTCGATCTACGAGGACGCCCGCTCGGGCGGCGGCATCTCGAAGGACTTCTGGCGTGACGAGTACCGGCTCAACGCCCGTATCGCCCGATTCCCCAAGCCCTACGTGGCGATCATGGACGGCATCGTGATGGGCGGCGGCGTCGGCGTCTCGGCCCACGGTGACGTCCGGATCGTCACCGAACGTTCGCGCGTCGCCATGCCCGAGACGGGCATCGGCTTCGTCCCCGATGTGGGCGGGACGCGGCTGCTCAGCTCAGCGCCCGGTGAGCTCGGCACCCACCTGGCACTCACCGCGGACGCCGTCGGCGCGGCTGACGCACTGCTGTGCGGACTCGCCGACCACTTCGTGCCGTCGCACCGCCTTGCCCAGCTCGTCACGGCGCTCGCCGCTGCCGGTACGGCCGCCGAGGTCGAGGACACGGTACGACGGCACGCCTCACCCGCGCCGGGCGGTGAGCTGGCGGAGCACCGCGAGTGGATCGATTCCTGCTACGGGGCCGACTCCGTTGCGGAGATCCTCGACCGGCTCGGCGCCTGTGGTGTCCCCGCCGCCAAACAGGCCGCCGAAACGATCCTGGCCAAGTCGCCCACGGCGCTCAAGGTAACCCTCTCCGCACTGCGCAGGGCCCGCAGGCTCGACAGTCTGGAAGCGGTGCTCGACCAGGAGTACAGGACGTCGTGCACCGCCCTCACCAGGTCCGACCTGGTGGAAGGCGTGCGTGCCCAGATCATCGACAAGGATCGCGATCCACGATGGAGCCCGGCGGACCTGGCCGAGGTCACCGAGGCCGACGTGGCGCTCTTCTTCGCGCCGCTGGGCGACCGCGAGCTGGGCCTGCATCCCGGCCCGGATGCCGTTTCCGTTGCGACGGACTGAACCGGGAGGCTGCGAGCCGGAACGGGACGGCGCGGGGACGGACCGGGGCTGCGGAACTGTTCACAGATCATTGGGGCCGGTGACGGTACGGAACGGCATGCCGAGGAGGTCGGCGGCGGCCCTGAAGTCCTTGGCACGGTGGCCGGTGCAGAGAGTCCAGTGGTGGCCGACGCCGGTCGCGGACCACGCATCGGTCCATTCACCGGGGTCGAAGCCGAAGTGGACGCGTGAGGTGGTGTTGCCGATCTCCAGCAGAGGTCCCGGGACGACCTCGCCCTCGGACGCGATGAACGTGAAGGTGCCGTCCGCCTCCTGACCGACGCCGAACGTGGTGACGGGACCGTGCTCGACGTCGAACTCGACGCTGACGCCCCAACCGCGTTTGCCGTGATAGAGGCCCAGCCCCCGGAGCAGCGGATCCTTGGCGCTGATCGCGAGGTGGGCCGGACCGTCGTGCCCCATCTCGACGACCTCGTCGCGGAAGTTGAGGGCCTGGAGCTCGGTGAAGGAGCCGCCGGCGCCGATGGTGTCGGCGATCAGCATGGCGAGGCTGGTGCGCAGCTCGTACTCCCCGGCCATCGGGATGCCCCGGGCGGTCAGCAGCGATGCGCCGAGGATCATGCCCGCGCCGAGCCGCTCGTGGATCTCGCCCTCCAGACCGCGGTGGTAGTAGGCGAGACTGTCGAGCGCGAAGTCCTCCACGAGCCGGTCGAGACCGACCGACACCCGGGCGGCCCACAGGAGATCGCGCTCGTCCACGGAGTCGTCGAGGGTGAAGACCTGGTGCACGAGCGTGATGCGCTCGGCCGCCTCCCGGTCCGTCACGGCGGCGACCCGGACCCGCAGGTCGTCGAATTCGAGGACCTCGACGTGTCCGCCGAACTGGGTGGAAACCAGGGTCATATCGGTGGAGACGTCGAGCATCCCTGGGTAGAGGTGGCCCATCAGTCCGTGCCGGCCGTGCCGCAGCGCGCCGCGCACCCGCGCGGCGGAGAGCCACCGGCGGATCCGGTTCCAGGCGTTCTCGTCGCGCAGATGGCCGGTTACGGAGCGGAAGCGGATGCCGCTGCGCCGGAAGACATTGGCGACCTCCGGCAGCGGGCACTGTCCGCAGTACGCCAGCCACTCGCCCGTGCCGGTGTTCGGGTGATCCATCGCCTCGGTCGGCTGGAGGTCGATAACCAGCACCGGGGTGTGGGTGCGCTGGGCGATCGGCAGGACCATCGAGGCAGTGAGGTACGTCGTCAGGAACGTGACGACGATGTCGCAGTCGGCCTTGCGCAGCTGTTCCGCCGCCGTTGCGGCCTCCTGCGGACCGGAGACGAAGCCGACGTCGACGACCTCGCACTCCAGCTCCTCGAGCCGCCGGCTCACGAAACGCGCCGATTCCTGCAGCTGGTCGAGGAGACCGGGGAACTGCGGCCAGTACGCCCCGAGTCCACCGGAGACCAGGCCGACGCGGGTACGGCGACGTGCGGTGCGGGCGAGCACGGTGGGAGAGACATCGGACATGAGCTTTCCTTCCTTCGTCGTCCATCGAGGGTCCGGCCCCGGACGGGGCCGGACTCCGTGCCGAGGTGCCCAGAACTCAGGCCGCCCCCAGCCTCGCGGCGGCCCGGTCCCAGGCATGCTGATCTCCCTGCGGGGTGTAGTGGCGCAACTCCTGGGTCCGTGCGACGAGTCGTCGCATGTCCAGGAGATCGCCCACCAGGCCATGGGTGCGTGCTTGCAACAGGATGTTGCCGAGCGCGGTAGCCTCGGCGGGACCGGCCGTGACGGGCAGCCCGGTGGCATCCGCGGTCCACTGGCACAACAGCTCATTGCGCGAACCCCCGCCGACGAGATGGATCCGGGTCGGCTCATGCCCCGCCAGCCGGGCGGCCCACCGCAGCGTTCTGCGATGCGCCAGCGCCAGACTCTCCAGCACACACCGCACATATCCGCCGGGGCTTCCGGGCGGTACCTGTCCGGTCCGTACGAGGTGGGCATCGATGCGTGAGGGCATGTCACCCGGTGCGAGGAACGCCTCGTCGTCGGCGTCGATCACCGCAGCGAACGGCCGGGCCCCGGCCGCCTCCGCGAGCAACCCGGACAGGCTCGGAGCCGTACCCTCGCGGTCCCAGGCGCGGCGGCACTCCTCCAGAAGCCACAGGCCCATGGTGTTGCGCAGAAAGCGGACGGTCCCGTCCACCCCGCGCTCATTGGTGAAGTTCGCCGCCCGGGACTCCTCCGTCAGTACCGGTGCCGCCAGTTCCAGACCTGCCAACGACCAGGTACCGCAGGACACATACGCGAATCCGGGCACGGTCGCGGGTACCGCGGCGACGGCCGACGCCGTGTCGTGCGAGGCGACGGTCGTCACCCGTGTACCGGCCGGGAGGCCGGTGTGCTCGGCCACATGCGGCAACAGCGTCCCCGCCGAATCGCCTGGTTCACGCAACGGCGGGAACCAGGAACGCTCCAGACCCAGTCGGCCGATCAGCGTGTCGGACCAGGTGCCGGCGGACGCGTCGAAGAGACCGGTCGTCGAAGCGTTGGTGACCTCCGCCCCCACCGTGCCGGTCAGCCAGTGGACCAGCAGATCAGGGATCAGCAACATCGTTCGCGCGGTGCCCCACTGGGCACTCGTGCGGTGTGCGGCGAGCTGGAAAATTGTATTGAACGGCAGATGCTGCAATCCGCCGACCGCGTACAGCTCCTTGGCACCGCATTCGGCCCATACCCCCTCGACTGCCCTGCCGTTGCGGCCGTCACGGTAGTGGAACGGCAATCCGAGCAACGCTCCGTCGGCATCGAGAAGGCCGTAGTCGACCGCCCACGTATCGATGCCGATCGAGGCGATCGGGCCGCTGCGCGCGGCCTTCCGCAGGCCGTCGAGCATCCCCTGGTAGAGGGCGAGCACGTTCCATCGCAGCCCGTCCGGCAGCCGGACCGGGGTGTTGGGGAAGCGGTGCACCTCGGTCAGCACCAGTTTCTCCGGTCCGGCCCGGCCGGTGATCACCCGACCGCTGGTGGCACCGAGGTCCACGGCCGCGAAGACCGCCTCGTTTCGTGACGTCACAGACATGGAAATCTCATCCGGCTCATCGCGGGCCCGCGAGGCACCGCTGGGGCGTGGCGCGGCGCGGCACCACGGGCCATCGCCGGGACGCGAGGCATCGCGGGGACGTGGGTCATCGGAGGAACGCCGCCGCCACACCGGCGTCGACGGGAATGTGAAGTCCAGTCGTGTGTGTCAGATCCCCGCCGGTCAGCGCGAAGACGGCGTTCGCGACGTGCTCCGGGAGCACTTCGCGCTTCAGAAGGGTCCGCTGGGCATAGAACTCTCCGAGCTTCTCTTCCTCGATCCCGTAGGTCGCCGCGCGCTGAGCACCCCAGCCGGCTGCGAAGATGCCCGAGCCCCGCACCACACCGTCGGGGTTGACCCCGTTCACCCGGATCCCGTACTCGCCCAGTTCCGCTGCCAACAGCCGCACCTGGTGAGCCTGATCGGCCTTGGTCGCCGAGTAGGCGATGTTGTCCGGGCCGGCGAACACCGCGTTCTTCGACGCGATGTAGACGATGTCGCCACCGAGGTTCTGCGACCGCATCACCCGCGCGGCTTCTCTCGATACGAGGAACGAACCGCGCGCCATGATGGCGTGCTGGAGATCCCAGTCCCGGGCCGTGGTTTCGAGAAGCGGCTTGGAGATCGAGATCCCCGCATTGTTCACGACGAGATCCACACCGCCGAACGCCAGCACGGCGGCCTTGAACGCCCCGGCGATCTGTTCCTCACTGGTCACATCGACCGTCACCGCGACAGCCTTGTCGGGCCCCCCGAGATCCCGCGCCACCAAGGCGGCGCTCTCCGCGTCCAGGTCCGCGACGACGACGCACGCCCCCTCCACGACCAGTCGCTGCGCGATGGCCTTGCCGATACCGGACCCCGCACCCGTGACCAGCGCCACCCGGGTGGCCAGCGGCCTGGGCTCCGGCATCCGGCGCAGTTTGGCCTCCTCCAGCTCCCAGTACTCGATCCGGAACTTCTCGGATTCCTCGATCGGAGCGTACGAGGAGACCGCCTCGGCGCCACGCATCACATGGACGGCATTGAGGTAGAACTCCCCGGCGACCCGGGCGGTCTGCTTGTCCTTGCCGAAGGAGAACATGCCGACGCCGGGTACCAGCACGATCGCAGGATCCGCGCCGCGCATCGGGGGGGAGTCGGGCGTGGCGTGACGCTCGTAGTAGGTGCGATACGCCTCCCGGTACTCCTCGTGCAGCTCCTTCAGGCGGGCCTGGGCCTCCTCCAGCGGGGCGTCCGCGGGCAGATCGAGGACCAACGGCCTGACCTTCGTACGAAGGAAATGGTCCGGGCACGAGGTGCCGAGCGAGGCGAGCCGCGGGTGTTCGGCACGGGCGAGGAAGTCCAGGACGGGCTCTGCGTCGGTGAAGTGACCCACCTGCGGACGGCCGGTGGAAACCAGACCGCGGATCACGGGGGCGAGCGCGGCAGCGCGTTCCAGCCGCCGCTCCTCGGCAAGGGGCTCTCGGCCCGCCCACACAGGCCCGAACGGCTCTGCCTTCCCCCGCTCCTGGAGGAAGGCCTCGGCCGTGCGGATCATCCAGAGAGCGTTGTGCTCGCACTCCTCGGACGTCTCGCCCCACGCCGTGATGCCATGACCGCCGAGGATCACGCCGACGGCCTGCGGATTGGCCTCCTTGACCGCGGCGATGTCCAGACCCAGCTGGAACCCGGGCCGGCGCCAGCCCACCCAGGCCACCTTGTTGCCGAAACACTCCGCCGTGAGCTTCTCCCCGTCGACGGAGCACGCCAGCGCGATCCCCGAGTCCGGGTGCAGATGATCGACGTGCGCGGCCTCGACCAGGGCGTGCATCGCCGTGTCGATGGAGGGGGCGGCGCCGCCCCTGCCATGCAGGCAGAAGTCGAACGCCGGCACCATCTCGTTCTCACGTTCCACCCCGGGATACACGTTCCCGAGCGCACGTACCCGGTCCAGACGCAGTACGGCGAGTCCGGCCTCGGTCAGGGTGCCGAGATCACCACCGGACCCCTTGACCCACAGCAGCTCGGTCTCGGCACCTGTGACCGGGTCGGTGGCTGTGGCTTTCACCGACACATTGCCACCTGCGTAGTTGGTGTTGCGGGTGTCGGAGCCGATTCGGTGGGCGCGCTCCAGGAGGGCAGCGACTTCGGCGTGCGTCGCAGACGTCATGAGATTCCTTCGGGTCGGGCCGGGCCGAAACGGTCGGACAGGTGCACGGGTGCGCGGGGGAGGGGAGGCGGCTCAGGCGCCCCAGCCGGCCTGCTCGCCGCCGACCCGGACGGCGGCGATCCGCTCCTGATTGCCCGAGGCCAGATATGCGGCGAACGGATCCCCGGCCAGACCGAGTTCCTCACGCACCTCGGCGAGCAGTGGACGAACGTCGGTGTTGTACGCGTCCATCAGGACACCGTTCGCGGCGAGTACATCGCCAGTCCGCTGCGCGGCGCCCAGCGCATCCATGTCGATCAGCAACGCCTTGGCGGTCGCTTCCTGCACATTGGTGACCGACCGGATCACCGCGGGGATCTTCGCCTCGATGTTGTGGCACTGGTCGAGCATGAAGTTGACGTTCGTCTCGGCCTTCAGACCGCCGTTCTTGACCACCTCGTGCATGATCCGGAACAACTGGAACGGGTCGGCGGCACCGACCATCAGGTCGTCGTCGGCGTAGAACCGTGAGTTGAAGTCGAACGCACCGAGCCTTCCCGCACGCAGCAGGAGCGCCACGATGAACTCGATGTTGGTGCCCGGCGCGTGGTGCCCGGTGTCCACGACCACCTGGGCCTTCGGGCCGAGCCCGAGACAGTGTGCGTAGGCCGTGCCCCAGTCCGGCACATCCGTCGTGTAGAAGGCGGGTTCGAAGAGCTTGTACTCCAGCAGCATCCGCTGGTCGCCGCCCAGACGCCCGTACACCTCGGCCAGTGCCTCGGCGAGTCGGTCCTGACGGGCCACGACATCGTCCTGCCCGGGGTAGTTCGTGCCGTCGGAGAACCAGAGCTTGAGATCGCAGGACTCCGTCCGGTCCATGATGTCGACGCACTCCAGCAGATGGTCGGTCGCCTTGCGGCGGACCTTCGGGTCGGGGTGGGTGACCGAACCCAGCTTGAAGTCGTCGTCCTGGAAGACATTGGAGTTGACCGCGCCGATCCGCAGCCCGAGATCCGTGGCATGCCGGGCGAGCGCGGAGTAGTCCTCGACCTTGTCCCACGGGATGTGCAATGACACCTTCGGTGCCACGCCCGTAAACGCGTTCACCTGCGCCGCGTCCTCCAGCTTTTCGAACGGGTCGCGCGGAACGCCGGGCTGCGCGAACACCTTGAACCGGGTCCCCGAGTTCCCGTACCCCCACGACGGTGTCTCGATCACCTGGGACTTCAGAGCTGCCTTGACGGCTGACACATCAGACATGAACACCTCGCAAGAGGAATCATCCGGCGGTCGGTGGTTGTTTGAACTGTGCATGAATCGTTTCATCTGAACCGAACGCTGGATTTGCCGCAAGCCTCCGGTCAAGTGACGAGCTGTTGTTCTTGGTGCCTGAATCAATTCATCGTGGGCAAGGGGAGACGCGTGTGGGAGAGGAAGGGTCCGCGGCGCGGGCGATTCGGTGCGGACCGGCAGTCGGCGAGTGACCGCGGGGCGGGCCCGAGAGTGCCCGGTCCGCCGGCTCATGGAGAGCATGGTGGCGCATCGGGGCGGCGAGGTGAAGAGCGAGGGCGCAAAAGGGGCAGCAACGACCGTCGATCCGCCGGCCCGCGGGTCGACGCCGCGGGTCCACGGCCGGGCGGGCCCGCCCCCGCCCGGCCGACGGCGCAGTGCCCGGCGAACGCGCGGGGCCGTTCAGCGGCCGCAGTGCCATTCGCCGGGTCCGTTCGGCGACCGCACGGTGTTCTCCGGCGGGCCTGCTCAAGCGGCCGTACGGTGCCGTTCGACGAGTCAGGTCAGCGAGCGCCGCCGGACATGCTCGGCTGAAGCGAGCGCACGAGATCGAAGAACCTGGACTCATTGCCGCAGAGTCCTGCGCGCTCCAGGGCGACATCCGCCTCCGCGATCGGCGAGGCGAGCAAGGGCACGTACAAAGGACCTTCGTCAGGCTCCGCGAGCGCGGCTCGAGCGGCCTCCAGCAGTCGGACATACGCCTGGGCCGCGGCGAGTTCGTCATTGCGCATCTCAGCATCTCCCGGTCAGAGGTGTCGGACCCACCAGCATCCCCCATGGGTCTGACAATGACCTTCCGCGGCGGCCCGAGGCCGTCTGCTAACCGCCGTTCGGCCGTCGGACACCGGAGGGCGGTTCGACCTCCAGGAATCTTCGGCGCCGCGGCCCGCGGTACAGCAACGCCGTCCAGCCCAGCTCCCGCAGCACGGCAGCGCACCGCCCCAGCTCGGCCTCCTCGGCATGTGCGGCTCCGCTGCCGGGCGGACCCAGCCACTCGACCCTGACGCTGCCCGGAGGCTCGCCGTGCACCAGGCGATACCCGGTTGCAGTACGCACGCCCGACCCGTCGACGGCCGAGGCGGCCAGCCCCGATGCCTCCAGAGCCAGGGCGACGGCCCGTATCGGCCGGTGCGTCTCCCACTGTGCGGGTACGCCCTCCGGGGCCGCGTGTCCGGTGTTCGTCAGCCGTCGGATCTGCAGCATGCCCTCGAACGCCGCCCGCACCGAAGAGGCCCGATTCCCGTCCGGTGCCGAAGTCGGCGGGCCGTCCCCGGTTGCGGGTTCGAAACCGGTTTCGCGCTCGATGCCCATCTGCGTCCCCCTTTGGCCCTTGGCGTACTGCCAGTGTGCGTCGCCCCACTGACAACGGCTCCGGCGCGGGGCGCGGGCCATCCCGGTTGCCGACGCCGTCGGCAAGCCCAGCCGCCGGCTCCGCTACGCGGGCGGCGTGTTTTTCTCGCCGGACGACGACGTACCGCCCCCGCCGAGCATCCGGCCCGCAGGGAGAATGCCGTACGGGTCCGGTGCGGCCTACACCGCGTGATGCATGCTCAGTACCGCGGAACCCAGCTCCTTTGTTCATGCCGCGCATCTTCAGCAGACCGGCACCGTGCTCGCCCGTCACGGTCCCCGAACGTCATGGCATCGTCGAGGACGTCGGGTGCGTCGGCCGAGCGGGACGAGCGCACCGAGCTCGTTGACCACCTCCGGAGCGATCACACAGTCGCGTGGCACGCCGTACTGACAGCGAGGGGCGTGCCGTGACGGGCCCATTCGGCCTCGACGTACTGGTACCGGACAAGGCCGGCCGGAAACGTGAGTACCCGCTGGGCCCGGATGATGTCCGCCGACGCGTTCGCCACGTCTGCGGTCACCTCCGGCAAAGATGTAATAACCACCACATGGATGGCGCGCACGGGTTCCTGCCCGGAGCGGAGCTTCCTGGTCCGCTGCGCGTGCTGGGCACCGAAAGTGGCACCTGGTGATCGTCTCCATGGTGATGATCATGAAATCGCTGTGTACGGGCGACGGATCCCGATAGGGTCGGCCGTCCGACAGCTCCGCATCCCAGAGGATCCACGCACTGTGCCCGACAACATCCCACGCCCCGGCGCCGGCCGTGCCGCCCTGCGCGCCGACTGTGCCAACTGTTTCGGGCTGTGCTGCGTGGCCCTGACCCTGACCCGGTCCGCGGACTTCGCGATCAGTAAGGATGCCGGGAAGCCCTGCCGTAATCTGCAGGAGGACTTCCGCTGCGGCATTCACGCCGAACTGCGGACCCAGGGCTTCCCCGGATGCACCGTCTACGACTGCTTCGGGGCCGGCCAGAGGGTCTCCCGCGAGACCTTCGACGGGCATGACTGGCGTCGGGCCCCGCAGACGGCCCAGCAGATGTTCCAGGTGTTCCCGGTCATGCGGCAGCTCCACGAACTCCTCTGGTACCTCACAGAAGCGCTGTCCCTGCAAGCGGCGTGTTCTCTCCAGGGCGAGATCCGGGGTGCCCTCGACGCGACGGAACGCCTCACCCACCTCCCGGCGGACACGCTCACGGACCTGGACGTGGCCACCCATCGTGACCACGTCGCCGCCCTCCTGCTCCGCACCAGCGAACTCGTACGCGCCACGGTGCCCCGCAGGAAGCAGCGCGACCACCGCGGTGCCGACCTCGTCGGAGCCAGGCTCAAGGGCGCCGACCTGCGAGGTGCCGACCTGCGAGGCGCCTACCTCATCGCGGCGGACCTGACAGGTGCCGATCTGCGGCTGGCCGATCTGATCGGTGCCGACTTCCGCGACGCCCAACTGTCCGGCGCCGACCTCACCGGAAGTCTCTTCCTCACCCAGGCGCAGCTCAACGCGGCCAGGGGTGACGCGGCGACAAGACTCCCGCCCTCGCTCGACCGCCCCGCTCACTGGGGCCGGTGAATTCGCGGCTCGGGCCGCGGCGCCAACGGCCCGAAAGACATCTGTGCCGCACTCGACGCATGGGCCGGTGTGGCCGGGCACCGCGGACGCCCGTGGTTCGTTGCACACTGTGGCGTACCCGGAACGCCTCCGACGACCGGACCGAGGAGTCGCGCACATGCCGAGTAGTACCGACCGCAGCCGCACCGATCGAAGTGGTGCCGACGGGAACCGCACCCGCTTGATTGAGCGGCTCATGGAGCAATTCCCCCACGTGCCCCGGGAAGCCGTCATCAAGGAGGACCTCCTGCGTGGCGGCGTGGCGTTCGACGAGTCAGCCCTGAGCGACAACGAGGGCGGCGATGTCAAACCGAAGTCGTACTTCATCTTCTCGTTCGACCACGGAACCCTCCCCGAGCTCGGCGCGGCCGCCCTCCGCCGCCCGCCGGAGGAGATCGTGCTCACCGGCGGCCCGTACGACCTGCGCAGGACGGTGGTGTCGGTACGGGTCAACCCGGCGTCCCCGTACCGCGTCGCGGCCGACGAGGGCGGCGTGCTCGGGCTGTACCTCGACGGCCGGCGGATCTCGGACGTGGGCCTGCCCCCGATGCCGGATTATTACCGGCACACCCTTGAGAACGGCAAGTCCGTGATGGAGGTCGCGCCCACCATCCAGTGGGGCTACCTCGTCTATCTGACGGTCTTCCGGGTCTGCCAGTACTTCGGGGCGAAGGAGGAGTGCCAGTACTGCGACATCAACCACAACTGGCGCCAGCACAAGGCGGCGGGACGTCCGTACACCGGTGTGAAGCCGGTCGAAGAGGTCCTGGAGGCCCTGGCCATCATCGACAAGTACGACACGGCGAAGACGTCCACCGCCTACACACTCACCGGGGGCGCCATCACGTCCCACATCGGCGGCCGCGACGAGGCGGACTTTTACGGGCAGTACGCGAAGGCCATCGAGGAACGCTTCCCCGGCCGCTGGATCGGCAAGGTTGTCGCTCAGGCCCTCCCCAAGGCCGATGTGCAGCGCTTCCACGACTACGGCGTCCAGATCTACCACCCCAACTACGAGGTGTGGGACCGTCGGCTGTTCGAGCTCTACTGCCCTGGCAAGGAGCGCTACGTGGGCCGCGACGAGTGGCACCGCCGCATTCTGGACTCCGCCGAGGTCTTCGGCCCCCGCAATGTCATCCCCAACTTCGTGGCGGGCGTCGAGATGGCCGAACCCTTCGGCTTCACCACGGTGAAGGAAGCCATCGAATCGACCACCGAAGGCCTGCGGTTCTTCATGTCGCACGGGATCACGCCGCGCTTCACCACCTGGTGCCCGGAGCCCACCACTCCCCTCGGAAAGACCAACCCGGACGGAGCGCCGCTCGAGTACCACATCCGCCTGCTGGACGCCTACCGCGCGACCATGGAGGAGTACGGGCTCAGCTCGCCCCCCGGCTACGGCCCGCCCGGGCCGGGACGTGCCGTCTTCTCCGTCAGCTCGTTCATGGACAGTCTTCCGGCCCGTCCGGACGACGTTCAGTGACACCGAGTCGGTCTCTGGGTACCGCCCGGGCGGGCAGCGGGTTCGCGCAGGATCCGGGCGAAACTCCGCGCCGGGACATGGTCCGCCCGGAGACCCCGGCGATCGTGGTGCGCAGCGGCTCCACATCGGTCAGCAGCGCCCACGAGTGGTGGGGGCCGGGCCGGGCGTAGGTTCGCTCCGCCCGGTTCGCCGGGGGCGGGGCTCCCCGCTGGACCGCCGCGATCCCCGGGCGCGAGGAGAGGGCCGGCCCTGCCCGGGCGAGTGCCTGCCCAGTTCGGAAGGCAGGCGGGACAGCGAGCCCGCCAGGGCCGCCGCGGCCCCACGAAGCGAACCTGCCCGGCGCCTCGTCCGGTCAGGCGCGCCATTCCGCAGTGCGCTCCGGGGACGCTTCGGCGAGCGCCTCGGCAACGGCCTCGGCATCGCCCTGGTGACCGTAGACGGGCGTGCCGGGCTGCTGGCGCCAGGATTCGTCGAGGCCGCCGGCGTCCACGGTGTCGAAGCCCAACTCGTTGATGAGGCCGCGTACGACCTGCTTGGCCGCCGGGTCGTCACCGGCCACCGGCAGCGCCTGGCGGCCGGGACTGCCCTTCGGGCGGCCGTTGTCGAGAATGTCCTGCGCGTACGTCCCGTTGAACGCCTTGATCACGGGGTGGCCGATCTGCTGCTCGGTCCACCGGCTCTCCGGCAGGCCGTCCTCGATCGCGGCGATGCGGCCGTCGCGCTGCTGCGGGTAGTAATTGCCCGTGTCGATGACCACGGCCCCCTGCGCTGCACCGTCGAGGAAGCCGGAGGGCAGCCGGGGGACTGCCTTGAGCGGGATGGTGACGACAACGACGTGGGCTTCCCGAGCGGCCTCGGAGGCCGCGACCGGGGTGGCTCCGGTCTCCTCGGCGAGCGCGGTGAGCGTCTGCGGACCGCGCGAGTTGGCGACGGAGACATCATGACCCAGCGCGGTGAGCCGCCGGGTGAGGTTACCGCCGATGTTGCCCGCTCCGATGATGCCGATCTTCATGGATCCGTCCCTCCGATGGTGCCTGCGGTACGTGATGTGGTCTCGCCGCTTCACCAACTACCTGCTGTTGTTCCTTGTTCCGGGAAATGGCAAAACGATTCGCCCGTTCACCGGAAGGATGGGACGGAGCGACTGCGGGCACGAGCAGGGAGAGAACCGGAATTTCCCAGCCCACTTGGAGGCGGTGCTCATGCTGCACGGCGTCGACGTCAGCGCGTATCAGCCGTCCGTTGACACGGACGGACTGGACTTCGTCCTCATCAAGGCCACCGAAGGCCGTTCCTACGTCAATCCGCATCTGACCTCGCAGGTCAAACGTGCCAGGGACGCGGAGTGCGTTGTCGGCTTCTACCACTTTCTCTGGCCGGGCGACATCACGGACCAGGCACAGTACTTCGTGAGCAAGGCTCCGGAGAAGGCGGGCGATCTGCTCGCCGTGGACTGGGAGGAGAATGGCGAGGGCACCCGGGCGAGCAATGCCGAAAAGGACCGCTTCATCCGTGAGGTCAAGCGCCTGAGACCCCATCACAGAGTTCTGCTGTACTGCAACCGGTACTTCTGGCTGCATCACGACACCACGTCGTATGCCGGGGACGGCCTGTGGATAGCCGACTACGTGACCGCGGGAAAGCCCAGGATCAAGGCGTCCTGGCGCATCCATCAGTACACCGACCAGCCGCTCGACAAGGACGTCGCCGCCTTCTCCTCGCGGACCGCCATGCGCGACTGGGCACGCGGCTAAAGGCTGTCCCGTAGTCCCTGGCGGGCCGCGAGGCCGGCGATCGGGCCCGGGGCGCTGGGCACGCTGGGCATGGGGCGCCCAAGGACTTCGGGTACGGGGCACAGTGCTTCGCATCCACGGAGAAGCGAAGTCGGGTCAAGCGAAATGGTCTGTTCCGAGGCTTATGTCGCCTGTGCTGTCGTACGGTGGCCGACCAGCCGGACGTGCCCGATCGAAGCGGAGGAGGACCCATGAACGCCGCTGTTGTGCGCAGCTTCACCGAGCAGCTGGTGGTCGAGGACAGGCCGGTTCCGGAGCCGGCCGGACACCAGGTCCTCGTACGGATGAAGACCTCCGGGCTGTGCCGCACCGATATCCACGCCGCGCGGGGCGACCGGCCGGTCAGGCCCAGCCCTCCGTTCGTACCGGGCGCGAGGGCATCGGCGTCGTCGAAGCGGTCGGCGTGCAGGTCGCCCACCTGTCGTTGGGGGACCGGGTGGCCATCCCCTGGCTCGGGGAGGCGTGCGGACACTGCGTCCACTCCGTCTCCGGCTGGGAGACGCTGAAGGGCCAGGTGCCGGGCCGCCTGGTCTTCGACATGCGCTGAACGGCACGTGCTCCGGAGGGCCGTGGTGCCTGTCGTCGATTGCGGGTGCCTTGGCCGTGCCGAGTCGCCACCCCGGCCGGGCGCGGTCCGGTGCCGCACCCATCGCTCAGTATGACTGCAGCTCGATGAGGTGGCCCTCGGGATCGCGTACATGGGCAGTGCGGAGCGTGGGGCCCCAGTCCGGCCGGTCGCACGCGGCGGCGGCAGCTGCAGCACCGTGCCGGAGGCAGCGTGCAAGCGCGGAGTCGACATCGGGGACCCGGCAGACGAACATCGCACGATCCTGGCCGGGAGGCGTCTCGGTCGGCAGGTCCATGGTCCCGATGACAGCTGACATCGCGCCGCGGTCGAAGAGCACCAGCGCCGCTTGACCGTCCACGTCCCAGTGGGCGTACGGGCCGGTCTCGCTGCCACTGGCCCGGGTGGCCCCGATCAGGGCGGGCAGCACCGCGTCGTAGAAGCGGAAGCACTCGGCGAACCTGCCGACCAGCAGGCGGGGGTGCAGGGCATCCATGACGTGCTCCGATCGAATTAGTGGGTGAAGGCCCATTGTTGGTGGCACCCTAAGATATCGTCGATGAGCGAGACCCCGCCCAGCCTCCTGGGACTCACGACCTATCTGCTGTCCAAGACCGGCAAGGCTGCCCGCAGTCGACTGGCAGCGCGCCTGGCCGAGCGCGATCTGAAGCTCTGGCATATGGCCGTGTTGTCGGCGCTGATCGATTTCGGCCCCCATGTGCAGCGGGAGCTGGCCTCACGGCTCGGGATCGACCGGAGCGACCTGGTCAAGATCCTGGACGATCTCGCGGTGGCCGGCCTCGTGGACCGCGCTCGCGACATTGCGGACCGCAGGCGGGTGACTGTTACGCCCACCCAGGCGGGCCGCGCGATGTTGATGGAGCTGCAGGGCGAGGCGCTGGCCGTGCAGAAGCAGCTGCTCGCCCCCCTGTCCCGCTCCGAGCGGGCGCAGCTGGCCGCGCTGTTGAGGCGTGTCCATGCTCACGTCCAGGATGAGCTCGAAGAGTCGAGGCCAGGTTGCTGAGCAACTCCCCGGGTCCGGTGCGGCAGGCTTCCGGGGTGACCGCAGCCGCGGCTCAGCCGCCTCGTGACCGCGTGCTCGGGTGCGGAATCACCACGCTCATTCCGCAGACCGCCACCGCGACTCCGGCTGAACAGGCGGCGGCCGTACAGGCGGCGATGCAGAGCGTTCCGGTCCGGGTGGGAGTTCTCCAGGCCGCCGCGGTGCTCCTGGAAGAGCGGGTGCGTGCCACGGAGGACGGAGCTGAGCGCGCGGCTACGACGATCTCCATGCTCCGCAGCGCAATCGATCAGGCAGGCTGAACCGGGTCGCCATGGAAGTGCTCGCCGAGACCCAGGGTGTTCGGCCGAGAAGTGACTCCGCCGGTCTCCACGATCTACTCGTCGGGCCACAGGTACGGGCGGGCCGCAGTTCCTCGGTACCGCTGAGGGTGAGGGCGTCCCGCAGCCCAGTCCTCGGGCGCGACGAGGAAGTCCAGATGGTCCGGGTCACGAGCTGCTTCCCCGAACCAGAGCGGCCATCAGCACACTGCCACCCAGAGTGAGACGCCCGCCGCACGGACCGTTCGCGACGCGCCGGCGGGCCGGTTTCGGGGTGGACGTAGGCCGAGATCCTACTCCTGGGCAGAGCTCCGGAGTTCATTGGCATGGACCTGATCGACGCCCTGGGCTACAGTCCGTTGCGGCACATTCTGAGAGCGCTCTCAGATGGGACCTCTCGGATGCCTGCTGTTCCTCCCCGCGATGTCGGAACAATAGAAAGGCCATTCCCTTGAGACGCATGACAGCCTTACATGCGAGCCTGGCAGCCGCTCTGGTCGTCGGAGCGTGGGCGACTGCAGGTCTTGCCTCGGCCGCCGCCTCCGTACGCGCCGTGGACTCACCGTCCACTGCGTCCCGCGCCGATATCGCCGAAGCGCCGGCTTCGTCCGGTCTGCTCTCCGCCATGCGGAGAGATCTCGGCCTGACGGAAGGCCAGGCCAGGGCCCGCCTGGCCGCGGAGAAGTCGGCAGCGTCCGTGCAGGACAAGGCGCGACAGGCGGCCGGGACTTCATATGCCGGCTCATGGTTCGACCCGGCCGCGGGCAGACTCATTGTGGCTGTCACCGATGTCGAGAAGGCCGACGTCGTAGAGGCGTTCGGTGCGACCGTCCGCCTGGTGGAGCACAGCGCGCGGCAGCTCGACGCGACCAAGGCACGGATCGACAGGTTGCCGGCGCCGGACGGCATCAGCAGCTGGCACATCGACCCGAAGGCCAATCGGGTCGTCGTGAACGTCGTCGCCTCGGCAGAAGATGACAACGATGTCCGCACGTTCGTGGAACGAGCCCGTAAGACCGGCCCCGTAGTGGTCAAGCAGACACCCGAGGCGCCCCGCACTTTCTCCGCCGGGACCGTGGGCGGCGACCCGTACTACACGGGCAACGTCCGATGCTCCATAGGCTTCTCCGTCCATGGTGGCTTCGTCACGGCAGGACACTGTGGTCAGGCGGGCGCGGCGGTCAGCGGATGGGACGGCTCGGCCATCGGCAACTTCCAGGGATCGTCCTTCCCGGGTGACGACTACGCCTGGGTCAGTGTCGGTAACGGCTGGTGGACCGTGCCCGTGGTCCTCGGCTGGGGCACGGTCTCCGACCAGTTGGTCCGGGGCTCCGCGGAGGCGCCTGTCGGTGCCTCCGTCTGCCGCTCGGGATCCACGTCCCACTGGCATTGCGGCAACGTGCTGGCCACGAACGAGACCGTGAACTACAGCCAGGGCGCCGTCCACCAGATGACCAAGACGAGTGTCTGCGCCGAGCCCGGTGACTCGGGCGGCTCCTTCATCAGCGGCGACCAGGCCCAGGGCGTCACGTCGGGCGGCTGGGGCAATTGCAGCAGCGGCGGCGAAACCTGGCACCAGCCGATCAACGAGATCCTGAACCGCTACGGACTGACCCTGCACACGGCTTGACGGTACGCGGGCGGCCGGGCCGGCTCTCCGGCCGGGTCCAACGCGGAGGGCCTGTTGTGACGAGGGTTGCACCGCTCTCGTGCGACAGGCCCGTCCGGGTGGACGGGGTTCGAGGGCCGGGTCCGAGGGCGGCGGGTGTGCCGACGGGGCCATCGAGGTGCGCCACATGCGTCCATGGGAAGCGCCGGCAGTCGGCGTACTGGTCGCCCTGCGTGCGGAATGACATGGGCCGAGGCGACCTCGCCGAGGACAGCACCGTCGGCACCTCGCCGTCCGGCCCGAGTCGTGGGGCACGTTTCCCGGAGCGCCGGTTCTCGGCGTGCGCCGACCCGAGGGAACGCTCCGGGGCCGAGGCGGTGGAAGTCGATGCCGCGCGGGCCGTCTTCGACCTTGATGAACCCGAAGGCGACGAGGTGGACGTCGCAACGGCTCATGCTGTGGAGGCTGGCGGCAGATCAGGACGCGGCGGCCGGGATGGGCGCGCAGCCCGGACAAGGGACGATGCGCGCTCCCGTCGCGAGGCATCCGGTCATCGTGACGTCGGGGAACAGGCTGCCGATCCATGAATGCCGCCGGGGAACTGAAGAACCCCTCCTGAGTACAGGAAGGCAGGGCGACTCCGACACCTGTAAGGGCCACCTGCTTGTCGGCGTCGGTACGGTGATGGCCGAAGCGGGCCCGACCGTCGTTGCGCGAGCGCTTCGTCCTTGGTGAACGAGTTGGTGGCGGCAGATTCCGCCGAGCGTCTGTCCAGTGCGATTGTCCCCTACAGCAAGGCCGACCTTCTGCGTCCGGACGAGTGCGGCTACCTGAACCTGGACAAGAAGGGCGCCAAGCTGTTGTTCCGGATCTTCGCGGTGCGGCAACGTGTGCCGATAGCGTGTGGTGTTTGACGTGCATGGCCGACAGTGCCTGCAACCGACTGAAGGGGTGGGCACGATGAGTGACATGTGGACCGGTGAGCAGATACGTCTGCGGGGTGTCGAGCCGGAGGACTGGGAGGGCTTTCGAGACCTGGCTCAGAACACCGTCGACGTCCGCAACGCGGACCTGGTCGAGCTTCCGCGCTCGGACGAGAGTTTTCGTTCCTGGACTGCTGAGCGTGCTGGGCGTTCGCCAGGAGGTGAAGCATTCCGTCTGGTGATCGAGGTGCTGGCCGACCGCGCGTTTGCAGGAGCTGTGACGGTCGGAGAGACCGACGGCAGAGCCGGGCGATTCAAGACGGGCATCGAGATCACCCGCGATCACCGCCGCAGAGGGTATGCGGCCGAGGCCACCGAACTGGTCCTCACCTATATGTTCGCCGAGCAGCGCTACAACAAATGTGAAGTAGAGGTCTACGCGTTCAACGACGCCTCCCTCGCCCTCTACCGCAAGCTGGGCTTTGTAGAGGAAGGACGGCTTCGGCAGCATGAATTCTTCGCCGGCAGCTACCACAACGTTGTGCTGCTCGGTATAACCGCTGCCGAGTACTGGGCCGCTCGCCAGCGTCCATCGGTGCGGTGACCTCCGACGTCGTCTCCGTGCGATGAGCAGGATGGGGGCTCGGGGTGTGTCAATGAACGACACGCTGGCGTCGGGGTGAGCGGGTTTCAGGAAGTCGCCTGGACAGGCTAACCGGATTTCAAGATGCCCATTTTCAGGGCTAGTTGACTTTTCTTACGATTATATGGAAATGGCATATGGCGTACCTTCTGTACCTCGATCGGTGGTCCGGTACCTGCACCCAATGCGTCCGATATGACAGGTATGGGGACCGTCAGTACGTTCAATCACGGGTCGGCTGCTCGGCCGGCCTCTCTGAGACAGGAGAAGTGACATGGCTACCCGTTCCACCGTTGTTACGGCCGCTGTCGCGGCCGCCGCGGCCCTGGCCGCCACCGGCATCACCTACGCCTCGGCCGCCACCTCCGAGCCCCCCCAGGCCGCCCCCGTCGTCCAGCAGGCTCCCGCACCCGTCGTCCAGCCGGCTCCCGCCCCCGTCGTCCAGCAGGCTCCCGCCGCCGACTCGGCCCTCAACGGCGGCGACGCCGGCAAGGGCAACGAGGGCAAGGGAAATGAGGGCAAGGGAAATGAGGGCGGGGGTTACGAGGGCGGGGGCAATGAGGGCGAGGGCAACGAGAGGGGCTTCGAGAAGGAGCGCGGGCACCGCGAGGAGGGCCGTATCCACATCAACGAGCGGACCTACTCCGCCAGGCCGGGCGGCTGCATCACCGTCGTCAGCGGCCTGGGCGCCAAGAGCCTCAACATCCGCAACGACAGCCGCCGCACCGTGGAGGTCTTCCGCGGTGCCACCTGCGACAACGGCGCCCCCATCGCCACCGTCGGCCCGCGCAGCTCCAGCGATGGCGTCTTCCCCGGCCACGTCCGGGGCGGCGTGTTCGTCAAGAACGGAGTGGTGGGCAGCTTCCGGGTGATCAAGCACAACTTCGAGGGCGGCGAGGGCCGGTGACCGAGTCATCCGCCTGACGCAGAACCCCGGCCCGCCGGAATCGGGCCGGGGTTCCGTGCCCCAACAGTTTTTCGACAGAGCACCGCCACACCTCCCGCACCCATACCTTTGTGGGGGCGAACCATAGGGCAACAGGGGGGTCTTCATGCCGAGCGCCAGTCACCGGCCCGCTCATGCCGGACGTGGCATGGGGTCGACCGGCCGGTCCTCTACGCTGCGGATCATGACTTCGAACCCCATTGAACTGGTGATCTTCGACTGCGACGGCGTGCTGGTGGACAGCGAGCGCATATGTGTCAAAGTAGACGCGGCGATCACGGCCGACTTGGGATGCCCCTTCACCGAGGCGGAGATCATCGAGCGGTTCGTGGGTTCGTCCGCCGAGATCTACACGGCTGCTGTGGAGGAACGGCTTGGGCGGCGGTTGGAGAAGGGCTGGCAAAAGCAGTACGAGCATCTGTACCGGGCGGCCTTCGACGCGGAACTGACTGCGGTCGACGGCATCACGGAAGCCCTGAAGGGCATCACCACCCCCGTCTGTGTCGCATCGAACGGCGACCGCCCAGGCATTGGGCGAAACCTGGAGATTGTCGCGCTGAGCGACCACTTCCAGGGACGCATCTTCAGCGCAGACGATGTCTCCCGAGGCAAGCCCGCCCCCGACCTCTTCCTGCATGCTGCCCGCTCCATGGGCGTGGACCCGGGGCGGTGCGTAGTGGTTGAAGACAGCGCGTACGGAGTTCAGGCGGCCCGTGCCGCCGGAATGCCGGCCTTTGGCTACTGCGGCGGTCTCACGCCGGCCTCGCGCCTCGAAGGACCGCACACCACCCTGTTCAACGACATGCGCGAACTGCCCGAACTCCTGGCCACTGCTGCATGCTGAACCCCGCCAGGCCCCGCCGTGGACCCCGATCCGGAGTGTCCGTCACGCAGGGCAGCAGGACGGATTCGGCACTTGTGCCGGGACCGGCATGGCCCGGCGTTGCAGATGGCCCTTCCGCGGCACGCTGTCTGCCTGTTCGGGGTATTCCAGTGTGACCGGTGGTTGTGCCGGGACGGAGCGCCCGGGGTGTTCTCCTGCCGGAGGCTCGGCTGCTTGCGTTCCGTCCGTACGGCGTCAGCCACTGGGCAGAAGCCCCTGGATCACGTCGGCCGATCCGGGGGCCTTCCGTCAGGTCACGCCTGAATGGGGTGGAACGATGGCGCATCTCATCGCCCAGGACGGAGCGATCGGCTTGATCCTCTGACTGGTGCTCAACCCGGGATTTCCGTGCGTTCCCACCATTCGTAGACAGGCAATGAGCCTTCGGGGGTTTCCTGGTGCCGCGTGGTGATCTTGAAGTGCTCGTACCCGCCTCGGAACGGGATCTTGAGGTCGGCACCAGGTGCGGGGACGGAGACGATCCGCTCGGGGAGATCGTCGGGGCCGCCCTCAAGGGCGGCTTTCGTCGTGTTGGTCATGATGAAAGTCTCTCCGGGAGGGTGGTCCCGCTCTTTCATGACGCGCCGAAGGGCTGCCCGCTGTGTGTCCGTCGGCGGTCCCAATGAACCCTGCTCTCTCGCTTGTGCGTATGCCCGGGCCGGATGAGCCCAAGCCGCACGAGTCGCGAGAGGTCGGTTCTTTCGCGGTAGTGGTCCTGCCCGCACCGAAGGTGCCATTGAGTCAGATGACCACTCCTCCGACCCTGCCTGCCACGCAGCTCTCCGAGATCTGGCTTCCGAGGCCATCCTCATACCGTCCGGCGTGGGAAAGGACGCTGCTGCCGGGGAGATCCGCAGAACTCACTGCTTCGGGTCCGTCTGCAGGCGGCGGGCGCGGCTGTGGTGCGAGGAAGTGGACCCCGGCGGATCAAGTCCACGAGCGACCCGGGCGGGCTTGAATCAACCTGCTGCAGTCGTACGCCTGCTCTCAACACAGGGCCGTCGGAGTATGCACACCGTCAGGAGCGTCATGTCCTGGTGGGCGGTCAATGGCTGGTGTACCCCAGGTTCTGCAGGCCGGTGGGAAGGCGAATGCCTATGGGCGGTTGTGAGGACTGGGCTTGGAGGCCGGCAGCCAGGCGCCGGATTGCGGGGAGCCGTGAGAGGAGTGCTTCGCCCGGGCAGGTGGTGGTATAGCCGTCGCGATGGCCGGAGATGGCGTCGAACTCGGCTGAAGTCCCTTTGGTGTAGCGGCTCTTGTCGTTCGTTGAGGTGAGCCGCACCTTGCCGACAGGGTCGATGCCGCTCAGGCCTAGCTTCCAGGCGGCGAGAGCCGCGATCGCGTGTTCCATGGCCGGCGGTACGGGTGTGCCTCGTCCGAAGGTGCCGATCGCTGCGATCCCGGTGGTGCTGCGGTTGAAGCCGAGGGTGTGGGAACCGATGACGGGGCGGTCGGCACCGCCGGCGCGGCCCTCGTAGATGGTGCCGCATGTGTCGACGAGGAAGTTGTAGCCGAGGTCTCCCCACTTGAGGTCACGAATCTGGCCCGTATAGAGATTGCGCAGGGTACGTGGGACATTCGTGCAGTCGTAGCCGTTGGGGGTGTCGGTGTGATGAATGAAGACCGCGGTCACCCTTTCCGCGTAGTGGGCATGAGGGTCACGCCTGGTCTCGTCGGCCCGCCACTGCGTACGCGGCACGATGGCGGGCCGAGGCGCTCCACGGGGAATAGCCACTGAGGTTGCTCCCAGCGCCGGGAACGGCCGTGCGGAATCGGCAGCCGGCCCCGGAACCGATTCGGCCGGCCACACGGATGGCGGACTTGGCGGCGCCGTCGCGTCGACGGCACCGGCCTTCGCCAGCCCGGGTGGAGCCGCGATGAGGGACACCGCCACGGGGGCCGCGACCCACAGCGCTAATCGGAACAAACGCACAGGGAAAACCTTCTTCGTCTTTCGCCGGCACAGCGTCGGGAGCGCGTATGCCCACAGCTTTGCGGCGGGAGGTTCGCTGCGCGCGCCGGACTACTGCGGTCAGGCGAGCGTGACCTCACACTCCTGGGCTGCGTAGATGCTCCCGGACCGTTGTACTACGAAGAGGCCGGTGTCACCGAGGCTCGCAAGACCGACACCGACGATATGGCCTCGTCGGCCGAGGCATGGGGCGGCGGGTCCTCGAAGTGGACGGCCGGGCGGCCGGAACGGTACGCCGACGACCCGGGCAGCGAGCGAAGCCTCGTCGCCGTCACCCCGAAGACGAACAGGAGCGAGGTCGATGAGGCTCCGTCCCCGTGGCTGCCGCCGGCAACCTCCGCCTGGTGCTCGTACGCCTCCGACTGGCACGCCGAGGCACTATCGAGCGGCCGAGCGTTCCCGGCTCGCACGAGTCCGAGGAGCGGCCCGTCGAAACCGACTGTGCGGGGCGGGTGTTCAACGGGCCGGCACCCATTCCGGCATGGGCGGGCGGGGCCCACAGGTCTTGCACCCACTGGTGAGGCAGAACGAGTGGGCGGCCGGTGAAGACA
This sequence comes from Streptomyces sp. NPDC015032, assembly GCF_043080425.1. Taxonomy (NCBI): domain Bacteria; kingdom Bacillati; phylum Actinomycetota; class Actinomycetes; order Kitasatosporales; family Streptomycetaceae; genus Streptomyces; species Streptomyces sp. NPDC015032. Next base: position 48,802 of record NZ_JBIBVN010000026.1, read on the forward strand.
TCGACCACGGCACGGGCCAGCTGCTCGGATCCGTAGTACAGCGTTGCACCCATGGCCTGTTGCGGTGCCCATCGAGGAATGCGCCGACCACTGCACCGCCGCCCCTACGCCCTGGCCACGTGGGCGCGCCACCCGGTGCGCGTCAGGCGTGTGACCAGCTCCACCACGTCGTTCGACAGCGGAGACGTCCCGGACGATGGGCAGAACGAAGGGGCAGGCAAGCACCAGCCGCGTGGCTCGGCTGCGGTGGGTGCTCCGGAGGAAGGCTCATGCCGTGCGAGGCTCAACTTTGATGATCTTTGCGTCGCGGTCGCACCACACCGTTGAAGTGCCGCCGGAAGAAGCCCAGTTGCCGTAGTGCCAATACCTGTACTGCCTGGCGTCCAGTGTCTCGCATCTGATGGCAAGGAAGAACGACGTTCCGCCGGTGCAGGAGATTCTCGCCCCTTTGTGACCACCGCTGCCGTCGATGAGTTGTGGATAGCTCGGGCAGATGAGCGCTGTGGTGCCGGCCGAGGCCGGCGACGCGAGGCCGAGCATCCCCGCGCCGGCCAGTGCGACAGATGTGGTTACGGCTGCGACCCGAGAGCGAATGGACATGCTGTCCCCTCCTGTTGGTCCTTCGGTGCATGGGCGGAAGGAGACTAGCCGCCCCGGCCACGGTTCGGTAGAGCTCCCGTCGGGAGTCGCTGAGACACAGGAGGCGCTCCACCAGGACCCGCTCAAGGTGTCGGTGCGCCTGCCCGAACGCCGGCGGCCTGGGCCGGCCCGGGTGGGTGGCCCTCGAACCTGCCCGAGGCTGAACCGCTGGCGTCGAACTCCGACTCGGCGAGGGCGCAGGTCAGTGCGTGTTCCTCTCCGGTTCCGGGAATGCGCCGTAACCATGTGGTGATCTACCGCCGCTTCAGGGCTGTGACGGCGTCGGTCGACGCGTTCGGTGTGCCGATGCGGGACGGGAGGACGCTTGTGTGCGCGAGGCTGCCGAGCGGCCATCACAGTAAACCCGGTCGACTTGGATACTTCGTTGAAGAGATCCGATGGGCATGGAGTTTTTCTGCTATCACCGCGACCGGCCCGGCTCCGTAGCGCTGCGCGACGAGCTACTGGAAGAGCATTGGTCCTACATGGACCGGTACACGAAGGAGATGATTGCCCGGGGTCCGACCCTCGCCGACGGTACCCCCACCGGCAGCGTCACATCGTCGACCTGCCCGATCCCGTCGCCGCCCGCGCATTCGCCTTCGACGAGCCCGGCTACCAGGCCGGCGTGTACCGGGACGTGCTGGTGCGACGGTGGCACAACCTGCTGGGGCGCACCATGTGGGAATTCCCCGGCGGCCGGACCGGCGGCAACCGGTACCTGGTGATTGGCCTCGGCACGGGACAGGCTGCCGACCTCACGGTACCGCCCGACCGGGATGAGCTGATCGCCTATGGACCGCTGCTGTCCGATGACGGCGCGGCCTGGCTGGGCACGGCGGCGTTGGTCCGGGCGCCGAACCAGGACGCAGCACGCGCTGTCCTGACCCCGGACGGGTACGCCGACATCGAGGTGCACAGCTGGCAGTTCGGCGGACGGCCGTCGTGATCCGAGGCTGCCCGGGCCGACGTCACCGCCGAAGCCTGTCGGATCGCCCAGCATCCTCGTGTGCCACCCGAACCCGCGGATACTCAGGTCCGACGTGCACAGGTGGACTCGAGGGTTCGCGCTGAAGGGCCTTCGGTCTCCCCGAACCCGCGGGGATCTCGGCCCTGGACTCCTGGCCCTGCCACCGGTCGCAAAGTGCGGTCAGGGGTTTGTGTTCGTGGTCTTCCTGGGCCGGCGGGGGACGGTGTCGGTCCTGTCGAGTTTCTTGGCCCGGTAGGCGGCGCAGCCACCATGGTGGAGGACCGGTGGTGCCGCGGCCCGGTTGGGCTGGATCTTCCATCCCTTGTCGATGCGTGCCTGCTCGGCACGGTGCCGCTCCTGTTTTTTCTTCGGCCTCCAGGTTCCGGACGGCCTGGTCCATCCGCTGCAGCTGGTACGCGAGGTACTCCCGGGCGACCCGGAGTCTGTCCAGTCGGGATATCTGCGACGGTCCGGACACTGGCTACGCCGCCTCGTCCTCGGGCTGCTCATGGGCGTGCTCCCGTGCCATATGGGCGCCGAGACGACTTTCACGGCGCCGCTGCCCGCGTCCTCGTCGCAGCCGATCGCGTGCGGCCAGGTATGGCGGAGCGACTGGCTGTGGTGCCGGGCATCACCGTCCTGTACCTGTACCTGCATCGGGGCCTGGGTCTGGCCGCCGCCCTGGCACTCTCCCGGCAGGAGGCCTGGGCGCCGGCCTGGGCGGCCACACCGTCATCGTCTCCGCCCCCGAGGGCCTGTGCCCGCTGCGCAACCCGGGTGCCCACGGCCTCGACCATGACGACAACGGGGTGCTTGAGGACTTACATGCTGCGCCGCATCTGCCACGAGGCGCCCCGGAGGGGCGCAGCCGGACGGCGACCGGGCGGCCGTCCAGCTCAGTCATGAGGTAGGCCCGGTCGGGAGCCTGGGGATCTCGCCAGCCCAGGAAGTCCACGTCGTCCCAGGGGTGCTCGGTCAGGTCACGGGGAACAGACAGCCGCTCGGCCTCGCCCCTGGTGCAGTTCACAAACGCGGTACGAATCTCTTGCTCGGTCAGTGGCTTCACGACTGACACGCTAATTTGCCTAACATGATTAGGTAAGTGCACAATCATTGATGCCAAGAATGAGGAGCGATTCGGAGGATGGGTATGGCACGGGTCGGACGGGTAGGACTGACTACGGAGCGCCTGGTCCGGGCAGGGGCGGAGCTGGCCGACGAGGTCGGCTTCGAGCAGGCGACCCCCGCGGAACTTGCCCGGCGGTTCGGTGTCAAGACCGCGAGCCTGTACTCGCACGTGAAGAACGCCCACGACCTCAAGACCAAGATCGCTCTGCTCGCCTTGGAGGAGCTCGCCGACCAGGTTTCCGCCGCGGTGGCCGGACGGGCCGGTAGAGACGCCCTGACCGCTTTCGCGAACGTCTACCGTGACTACGTGCTCAAGCACCCAGGACGCTTCGCCGCAGCCCAGTTCCGGCTCGACCCGCAGACAGCGGCCGCCAGCGCCGGTGTTCGGCACGCCCAGATGACCAGGGCGATCCTGCGCGAATACAACCTGGCCGAACCGCACCAGACGCACGCGGTGCGGCTGCTGGGCAGTGTCTTCAGCGGCTACGTCGGCCTGGAGGCCGCCGGTGGTTTCAACCACAGCAGTCCTGACTCGCAGGAGAGTTGGAACGAGATCCTCAACTCGCTCGACGCCCTGCTGCGCACCTGGCCCACCGCCTCCTGACCAACCCTTCCGGCTGCCTCTGCCAACTGACCCTCCTGATCGAAGAGACCGACGAGATGAACACCGAACACGACTGGACCACCACTCCCATCACCGCCGGCCTCCTGCGTGGCGCCCTCGACGTGGAGCGCACCGAACGCGGTGTACTGCCCCACCGGTTGCCCGCGCGCGCCCGGCAGCAGATCCCCGACGGCCAGCTGGCCATGGCGGAGTCGCAGCCCTCCGGAGTGCGGCTGGCCTTCCGTACCCGGGCCACCGCCGTCGAGCTGGACGTCGTGGCCACCAAACGGGTCTACGTCGGAGCACCACGACGCCCCGACGGGGTGTACGAGCTCCTCGTCGATGGGCGGATCGCGGGCCAGGCCAGTGCGGCCGAGGGTGACACGCTCACCATCGACATGGCCTCCGGAACCGCGCAATCCCTTCCCGGGCCGGTGGAGACCCTGCGTTTCACCGACCTTCCGGACGACGAGAAGGACGTCGAGATCTGGCTGCCGCACGACGAGACCACCCAGCTGGCCGTCCTGCGCACCAACGCCCCTGTCCACACACCACCGCCCAGCGGGCGCAAGGTCTGGCTGCACCACGGAAGTTCGATCAGTCACGGCTCCAACGCTGCCACCCCAACCGGGATCTGGCCCGCCCTGGCCGCCGCTCTGGGCAAGGTGGAGCTGGTCAACATGGGATTCGGCGGCAGCGCTCTGCTCGACCCGTTCACCGCCCGCACCATGCGCGACACCCCCGCCGACATGATCAGCGTCAAGATCGGCATCAACGTCGTCAACGCCGATCTGATGCGGCTGCGCGCGTTCGGTCCGGCCGTCCACGGTTTCCTCGACACCATCCGCGACGGCCACCCCACCACCCCGTTGCTGGTCGTCTCGCCCATCTACTGCGCTATCCACGAGAACACGCCCGGGCCCAGCGCTCCGGACCTCAGCGCGATGAGTGAGGGGCGGCTGCGGTTCGTGGCAGCAGGCGATCCCGCGCAGATCGCCGCCGGGAAACTGACCCTCACCGTGATCAGGGATGAGCTGGCCCGCATCGTCCAGCAGCGTGCCGCCACCGATCCGAACCTGCACTACCTCCATGGTCTCGACCTCTATGGCGAGGCCGACCACGTCGAGCTGCCGCTGCCCGACGGCCTGCACCCGGACTCCGCGACCCACCAGCGCATCGGCGAACGGTTCGCCCACTTCGCCTTCGGTGGCGGCCCTTTCGCCGTGGCGAGCCACTGACCGGCTGACGAACAGGAAGGACGGGGCGTGTCAACGTGCCCTGCAGGCATTCGGAGTGCTGTGTGGATGATGCCGCAGGCCCCTGGCCGGTGAGCCCGGCCAGGGGCCTCCCCGGATCACCAACGCACGGGCGCCCCATCCGTCTCCCGCGCCCACCGGGCTCAACACCTCCTGACAAACAGCCGGACGAGCATGCCACCGACCAGTTCCGCGGCGCATCCAAGGCCGTTTCACCTTCTGCCGACAGCACCGATGAGTAGCGGCAGGAGCGGCCCTCTTCTCCCGAGCCTTCTCCGGCAGGTCGGCGATTGCCGGCAACGCCTCTGTGGGCGTCGTCCACCGGGTCGGGGAGGAACGCGATCAGCTGGTGTTCGGGAGTGGGCCGGGCCCAGGACCTCTTCACTCCACCGATCCCGCAGCGCTTCACTGCTTGAGGGGTGGACCCGTCGGCGGTGTGCGGATCTGGCGCCGGCCTTGCGGTCGCGGATCGTGTGAGAGCGTGCCGAGGGGCACGCAATCGCGGAAAAGTCGAGCCGTCCGGGGACTGTTCCGGACTCGGTCCGCAACCGGCGCAGGCGTTTCCCGGACCATGGTGCGGACGGGTTGAGTGAAGAGCGCGGGTCGGGTGTCCTGCGCAGGCGTCGACCGCCCTGCTGAGTTCTTGTCATCTCCCACAACGGGCCGGCCGCCCGCTCCTTGCGGTCTGCGCGTTGGAAAGGGTGTGAGCGAGTCAGGAGAGCCAGTCGGTGTAACGGGTGGGGGCGAGGTGGGCGTCCTTGTCGGTGAGGACATCTCCCTTGACAACGGCGAACATGCCGGCAGTGGGGTCGGTGACGACGGCACGGTTGTCACCCTTGCGGGACAGGGTGGCCCGGCCCAGCTCGTCCAGGGAGAAGATCTCGGGTCCGGCGATGTTGTGAATGCCGTTCAGCGGGGCGCCCGCGGCGACCTTCGCAACCGCGCTGGCCACGTCTTTGGAGGCGATCGGCTGGATCGGGGTGGCGGGCAGCCGGACGGTGTCGCCGTCGGCGGTCCAGGACAGGACGGCGTCCATGAACTCCATGAACTGTGTCGCTCGGACGATCGAGTAGGGGATCGGCCCGGCCGCGAGGATGTCTTCCTGGAGGACCTTGGCGCGGTAGTAGTCCAGCTCCGGCACCTGGTCCGCACCGACGATCGAGAGGATGACGAAGTGACCGGCGCCGCCCTTGTGGGCTGCGGCCAGAAGGTTGTCCATCGAGGTCTGGAAGAAGGCCCGGGAGGCTTCGTCGAAGGTCGGGGAATTCGTCAGGTTGATGACGGTATCGGCTCCCGCCACCGCATCGTCCAGCCCTTGGCCGCTGATGACGTCGACTCCGGTGGACTGCGAGTGCGGTACCGCCTCGTGCCCGTCGGCGTTCAGATTCTTGACGACCTGTGACCCGATCAGCCCGGTGCCGCCGATGACTGCGAACCTCATGCCATGCCTTTCTTCGGGGGTATAGGCGGAATATGGCATATGAGCTGCTGTGGGTGCAGGAAGAAACAGCACTCCAATCGGCTGAGAGCGACGGTGTCGGACTGCGGGCCCCGAAGCATCGGCTCCGGGGCCCGCAGTCTCAGTCGCGCGCCATCGGCCGCAGCCCCGCACCAACCCTGCCACCCAGGCACTGTTTCTCGGCTCCCCGGACGTGGGCGGGGTGTTGGGGGCAGGATGGCTCCATGGGCCGTGAGAGACGGTCTATCAACGGCATCGCCGCTGGTCAGCTGATGGAACGTGGAAGATATGTGGTCATCCTGTCCCCGGCCCGCTCGCTCACGGCCGTCCACGAACAACGGCGGGCCATGGAGGCCCAGATCAGCGAACTAGTGGAGGCTCACCCCCTTTCCGAGGTCCTCACGTCGCTGCCCACCGGCAGTGGTTTGCCCAGAAGGAAGGATCGCAGCAACGCAGTGTAGAGACGTGGCTGCCCGCGTGAGATGGAGTGACCGGCTCGCTTGACGGTCACGAGCTTGGAGTCCGGGAGGGCGCGCTGGTACTCAGCGGTCACGACGGGTTTGATGAAGTCGCATTCCCCTCGCGTGATCAGAGAGGGGACGTGCGCGGTGCGCAGACTCGGCCGAGGGTCGGAAAGCTGCTCAAAGTCCTTGCGGGTCATCTGGTTGCTGTAGAAGCCCTGGGGATTGTTGTGCTCCTTGGCGGGCAGCGCGCCCTTGCACGAGGCGCTGTCCTTTCCCTGCAGGGCGACTTCGTGCAGCCAGTGGTCGGCCTCGCGGTCGCCGACCAGTGCGTGTGCTGCGCCGGGGTTGACCTGAAGCAGCAAGCTCGCCGCGAGCAGCCGGGGTGTGCTGTTCAGCCGGTCGAGCTGTGCTTTTTGGGCCGGAGCGAGCCGGTTCCAGGGTTCCCCGGCTGTGGAGCCGGGGTATTCGCGGCCCCACAGTGCGCCTGGTGAGGTGAACACTGCTTTGGCCACGTGCTTGCTGTGGGCCGCCAGGTACTGGGCGGCAAGTGATCCTCCCCATGACTGGCCGACGAGGATGATCCGGTCAGCGTCGAGCGTGCGCCGGATTGCTTCGAGATCGGCGACCTGGCGGGCGACGGTGTACCCGGTAATGTCCCGCAGCCTGGTGGACCGGCCGCCGCCGAGCTGGTCGTAGGAGTAGACGTCGAAGCCGTCCGCCGCGAGTTCACGGCCGCCGGTGGGGATGCCCTCGCCGGGCGTGCCCGGCCCGCCGTGCAGGAAGATCACCGGCGTCGGCCTGGCCTTACCGGCGGCGGAGGCGTGGACATAGGCGATGCGCGATCCAGTCGGCAGATTCCAGAATTTGACGCCAGGTGGGGCGGGCGCTGCCGTGGTGGTGGCCATCGGACGGAAAATGGTGACGCTGGCGAGGACGGCGACGGCCACGGTCACTCCGACCGCGAGGAACACGGCTGCCCGCAGGCCCGGGCGGCGTTCGAGGCCGAGCAGGGCGAACGCCGCGCGGCCCAGCAGCCCGCCGGCCAGAGCGCTGGAGGCGAGAGCCGTGAGGACCAGGGCCGGCACGCTCGTGGTGACGAACGCTGCGGCGAGGAAGCCGGCCGTTGCGACGACAGGGGTCAGTGGTATCGCCAGGAGCAGAAGGGCACCGCCAGTGATACGGCGGGGAAGTGTGGGTGACATACGTTCGAGGCTACGTAGACGGCGCGGGTGATCCGTCCGGCTCCGGGATGGTCTGGCAGCATGCGCCGACCGCCCTGCGGCGGGGTGACACCCCCGCCCCGCGGCGGGGGTGTCAGCGGCTGCCGGGGCGGATCAGCCCCGTCTCATATGCGGCGATCGTCGCCTGCACCCGGTCGCGTACCCCGAGCTTGCCGAGGAGGACGGAGACGTGGTCCTTCACGGTGGGCGGGCTCACCCCCAGCACTGCCGCGATTTCCGAATTGGACAGCCCACGCGCGACCTGCCGGAGGACCTCGGTCTCGCGCGGAGTGAGCCGGTCGAGCCGTGCCCTGTCGAGTGGGCCGGGCGCGTCGGCGAATTGGTCGATGAGCCTGCGGGTCACCGCCGGATCGAGCAGCGCGGCTCCCCCGTAGATCACCCGCACCGCGTCGATTACCCGCTCCGGTTCGGCGTCCTTGAGCAGGAAGCCGGCGGCTCCGGCGCGCAGCGCGGCGAACAGATACTCGTCGAGATCGAAGGTGGTGAGCACCAGTACGCGGGTTTCAGGGATCCGTTCGTTGATCCTTGCGGTTGCCGCGAGGCCCCCGATTCCCGGCATCCGGATGTCCATCAGCGCGACGTCCGGCCGTGATGACAGCGCGAGTTCGACCGCCGTGTCGCCGTCTGCGGCCTGCCCGACCACGCATAGGTCGGGCTCTGCGTCGAGAATCGCCGCGATCCCGGCCCGTACGACGGCCTGATCGTCCGCGACGGTCACTCTGATTGCGATGGGAAGACCTCCGGCAGCCACACTCGTACCGCACCGCGGTCGGTCGTGGAGAGGGTACCGCCAGCGGCGTCCGCAACTGCGCGCAGCTGCCGCTCCACCCCCGGAACGGCGGGCGCTGGACCGGAGACCTCCACCCCGTCGTGGACTCTGCGCACGGTGAGAGTAACGCCCACGGCCATGAGCGTGGAGGCGATCCGGTATGCGAAGACCTCCACGGCTGCGGGCAGCGGATGGCGGGGGCCGATGTATTGGACGGCGCCGCCGTACCGCCTGGCCAATGCGGCGATCCCGGAAGCAGTAGGGGGCGGGGCGTCTTCCCCGTCACTCACGTCGTCGCTGTCCCGTCCGCGTAGCCCAGACAGCAGCCCCCGCAGAGCGGTGAGGCCGGCATGGGCTTCCTCGCGTACGGTCCGCAGGTTCCCCGCCTCGGCTGCGGCGACCACCGCCTGCGCGTGCCGGAGCGCCGTTCCCCGCAGCCCGGCGGCGAACCGCAGACGTTGCTCGTGCACCGCGGCGTCGGCGTCCCCATCGAGCAGTGCCCGCTGCCGGGCGTCGGCAGCCCGCAGCCGGTCGCGACGCCGGGCGGTCCGGCGCCCCCACGACCAGACGGCGAAGGCTGGGAGGGCCAGCATGCACGTCAGCACGACCCAGGCCGCCACACGGCTGCCGGTGATACCTTTGCCGCTCGCCAGTGCGAGGCCGCCCACGGCGGCGACGGCGAGCGGCGCGAACAGACCCCGTCGGAACGGCAGATACACCCCGGCGCTGTACGCGAGCGTCAGCTCGACCCACCCGTATACCAGGAAGATGTCGCTCACCGGCGGCTGTGTCCAGCCGGCCGGTCGCAGGCCAGCCACAGCACCAGGGCGAGCAGCACCGCCGCGAGCGCGCGTCCGGGTGCACGCGAGCGCCAGCCCAGCGGCACGGCGTGCAGGCCCGACAGCACGACCGTCGGCACCGCAGGCAGCACGCCGCCGAAGGAATCCGGTACGTCGGCTGACAGCAGGCTCGCACCGAGCGAGAGCGCGATTGCCAGGACCACCAGCGCATAGTCGAGCGCAACCATCCCGCGCCAGAGGGGCCACCGGCGGATGTGAGGTGCTGCCGCCGCGGGCAGTTGCGCCCGAACAATCCAGCCGGTACCCCTTTGGCTGTCCTGCCCTACCGGTCCAGCAGAGAGCGTCCCGCCCGCCGCGGTGACCGTGGCCGCCAGCCCCGCGAGGCCGTGGCCGGTCCCGAGGCCCGGCTCGACAGCCGTACCGCCGTCGTCCGTGATGGTGACGATGAGCCGGGGATCGCCATAGGCCGTCCTGCTGACCTCCGGGGGCTCATCCCGGTCAAAGGCCTCCTCGACCCGGACACGCACCACCGCACCGCCTGCGTACCGGGCTGCGTTGGTCAACGCCTCTCGGACAACCCGGTATGCCGCCTCCGTACTGCTGGCCGGCGCCTTGTCCACCGTGCGCTGGTAATCCACTGCGTGCGCGGCAGCCAGCGCGTCGATATGGGCGAAGGTGGCGAGGGCCGCGTACTCGCCCAGCCCGGTGAGACGCTCCAGTTCGCGAACGGCCTGCCGGCCCGCCTCGCCGGCGTGCCGCAGTGCAGCACCGGTCTGTTCCTGGTCGGTGAGCCGGAGCGCGGCGCCCGCGGACACCACGACCCCGGTCAGCCGGTGCGCGGCCACATCGTGCAGCTCTGCTGCCAGCCGGTCCCGTTCGGCGAGCGCCGCGAACAGGGGGACTGCCACGGTGCCGGCCTCGTAGTCGGCAAGCGCGGACCGATGAGCCAACCTGTGCCGGCGTGACCGGCCCGTCGCCCACGCGATCGCCACCCCGCCGCCGGCCATCAGCACGACCCCTGCCACATAGTGCAGCGGCTGACCGCGGGCAGCGGCGACTCCGGCGGCGGCCAGCGTGGCGATGACCGCTCCCACGAGGGAGGGTCCAGCGGTTCGGCGCACGGCCAGGAGATGGAGCACGACCAGCACGGAGACCGCCGCAAGGACAGCAAGGACCCATGCGTGTCCTGCGAAGAGACCGTCCGGCGCCGACCACATGAACCGATTCACCGACCCGCATCGGCGGCGAGAAGCCCCGCGGCCACCTCGTCCCAAGGGGTGGTTCGGCGTCCGAGCACTTCCTCGGGGCCGGTGTGCACTTCCAGCACCCCAGAACGCTTCAGGCCGATCGGCCGGTCCATCTCATCCGGCATCAGCCGCTCGACGATCCCCATACCAGCAGACTAACCAACCAGCCGCGCGGCTCCTGGGCGTGTACGCGGCTTGCGGCGAGCGGCCGACGGAGCCGGCCTGGTACGCGACGCAGACCATCGCGTACGCGGTGGAGCTCGGCTACGACGTCGCGCCGATCGAGGCGAGGGTGCGCTACGACAACGGCCGCTACCTGGACAGCCGGCACAACTGGGGCCGCTTCATGCAGCGTGCGGAAACCGTCCCCGCAGGTCGCGCTCAGCGATATAGCACGGTGGGAAGGCTTCACCAGCCCCCTGGCGCCGACGACCCGTCAGCCGACCACCAGCGGCGATCCGGCCTCTGCGCACGGTCCGGTACGGATGTTCCTCAACCCCCAGCACCAACAGCCCGGGAGGCCAGGCCGAGCAGGCCGCCGGAGTGGCGGTGGACAGCGGCGGACGTAAACCTCCTGGGTGCAGGTCCGCACTGAAGCTTCCCCGTGATCGTGGATACCTGGAGGAAGGGACCTGATTTCCGGAGGAAGTAGTGCCAGGTGGGAAGCACGTAAGCAATTCGGGTGTCGGGGCGCTCTACGGTGCCCGGGGTGGGTTGCCGAGTGGGTGGTGTGGGGTGCCTTCCAGCCGGTCGTTCGCGTGGTCTGGGTTTGCCGGGTTCATGCGGTGGGGTGGGGGCGAGGGGGCCTGTACCAGGCGGTGGCCGCGGGACCAGCCCAGCCGCCGGGGAAGACGCCGACGTCGCTGCTACATCCAGTTCCGCCGGGCGGCCTGCCATGCCAGCTGCATCCGTGTAGTGGCGCCCGCGAGGGCCATCATCGACTGGACGCGCCGCTGCACGGTCCGTCTGCTGAGTTGCATCTGACTGGCTATGGCTTTGTCTGTGACACCTGCGACGAGGAGCGACAGCAACTGACGGTCCATCGCCGACAGTTCGCGGTTGCTGGGCGAACCGTCCGTGCCGCTGACCGTTCCGGACTCGCTCACATGGAGCGGCACCGCGTCCTCCCAGTAGCGTTCGAACAGGGCGACCAGCGCTTCCAGCAGACTGCTGCCACGGACCAGGGCCGTGGTGGGCTCCTCGGTGCTGCCGCTCGGCCCGCCGGGGACCAGGGGACAGATGGCGATGGCCCGGTCGGCGACCGCCAGCCGCAGCGGAAGGTGCGGGACCGCGCGGGCCGTCTCTCCCGCCCGCATGCCCCGCACCACGTTGCCGACGGCGCCCGAGTCGTCGAAGAACGCCCGCTCGTACAGGACGCGGTAGCGCACCCCGCGCGCCAGGGCGTCGTACTCGGCCTCGTTGCTCCCCGAGGGCATGGCCACGTACTGGGCCTTGCAGAACCACAACATCTCGTGACGCGTGTCGTCCTGTATCCGGCGCAGGTGCTGGCGCAACGCCTTGGCACCGGTGATCACTTCGATGAGCTGGTCGGGGTCCCGGCGGCGCCGGGTGCGCCGGTAGGTCTCCAGCAGATCGGTGACCGCTACACGGGCGTGGTCCAGGGCGTCGGACTGCTTCTGGAGATGCGGAAGCAGGGCGACGTCCGGGGGAGTGGCCGCGAAACTGCGGGGTGCCCGGTCCGTCGCGCTGACCAGCCCCTTCGCCGTGAGCGCCGCCAAGACCTGCTCGACCTCCGCCGCCGCCAGACCGGACTGCTCCACGATTTCGTCCGCCGAGGCGGTGAGCAGGGTGACGAGAAGCCGGTACACGGTTTCCTCGGCCGGGGTGAGCCCCACTGCTTCCAGCATCGTGATCCTTTCCGCCTCCTGCCGAACGTGCGGCACGCCACGGAACGGCCTGGTGGAAGCGCCCGGCGACAGGGACTTGCCGGGGACAACCGCCGGTGGGCAACCGCACTATACGCCCCGGACATGTCCGGGGCGGAAGGGGAAAGCGGCGGACACAGAGGATTGACCATTTCCGTGCCCGCCGCATCTTCGGTTCCCCGGGGCCTGCGCCCGGCCTACCTGCCGATCATGTACGCGCGTTCCACGGTCTGCTGGACCTTGTTCCCGGCCTCGTCGGTCGCCGTGACCCGCAGCGTCACGAACGTGTCGGTGTGGGTCCGGCCCGGCCGTCCGACGGCGGCGGTGAAGTGGTTTCGGCCGTGGTCCCGGACCTTGACCTCCTTCGTCCAGGTCCTGCCGTCGTCGTAGGAGACCGCGACCTGGACGGAGACGCCGCGTGGTGCGGCCAGACCGTCCTGGTTGCGGACGGCCAGGCCGATCGTGTGGCCGCGCCGCGCGGTCACGGTGTTGTGTGCATCGACCGGCACGTCGTAGTCGAGCTGGAGCAGCGGGAGCACCGTCTTCCCGGTGGTGGTGTCCGAGCGGAAGGACCAGGAGGTCTGCGTCCGTGTGCCGAACTTCCACTCGGGGGAGACACGGGAGGCCGACAGGTCCAGCCGGTAGTCGGCCTTCCCGGGCGCCACCTCGAAGTCCTCCCAGGCATCCGTGGCGTCGGCAATCCTCTTGCCGTCACGGAACAGGGCGACGGAGACGGTGTCGCCCTCGGCCCCCTCGTCGGCCGTGCCGAAACCGCCGGTCAGGGCCTGCGACCAGTGACCCGCATGGGAGTCGTTGAACTCGGGGACACGGAGCGCGAGAACGTCGCGGGAGCGTACGGACGGTGTCGTGGTCCCGCGCGGGACGGACGGCCGTACCACGGCCCCGAACCAGTTCTCGGCAGGCTGCCTGCCGGGCCGGTAGGTCCGCATGAAGTCGCGCATGCCGACCGTCAGGGGCGTGTCGACGTAGAAGACGAGCCCGTCGTTCACCACATGCAGCCACTGGGTGTCGTCGGCGCTGACGTACTCGGTGCGTCGTGCCCCGGTGGGTACGTACCGGCTGTACTGATTCCAGAAGAAGTTCTGGTAGGGGCGGCTGCCGAAGCGCTGTTCACTCGCCCAGGGAATGCCGCCGCTCTCGGTGTACGTGGACTCGACGACGGCACTGTTGCGGTCCGAGACGGTGTGCACGACGCGTTCGGGGACGCGGTCCGTGGACACCTGCATCACGTCGTACAGGTACGGGCTCCTGGCGGTGCCGGAGAATGCCACCGCGGTCCTGCGGCGCTCGACGCGTTCCAGCAGGGCGCCGCCCTCGGCCGCGCTCACCCTCATGGTGGGCAGGGGGAGGCGCTCGCCGTCCGGGGTCCAACGGCTCCAGGGGTAGCTGTCCGGGGGATGGACGAGCATGAGGCCGCCTGCACCGGCGTCGGCCGCCGCCCGGGCGAGTTCCGTCGCGTCGGTGCCGTCGCTCCTGACGACCGCGAGTTTGCCGCGGACGCGGCGCAGATCGGGGGCGGAGTGGGTTCCCGCGTCGACCGCGGTCAGCCGGGTGCCCTTCGGGCTGAACAGCGGGGAGTTGTGCGTGTAGTACGGGCTGACGGCGAGCGGTGATCCGGGGACTTCCGCCTTCAGCAACGGAGCGACGAGTTGCCAGCGGGAGGCGAACTCGAAACGCCCCTCGGTGACCTTCGCCGTGGGGCTGACGTAGAGCCGCTTGGCCACGTCGAAGTACATCGTGCCCTGGGTCAGGCCATGGCCGTCCAGCTGACGATACGTCTGATAGCTGATGATGCCGCGCTGTTCGGCGGGCCGGGGCGTGCGGATCTCCACCTCGGTGGTCTTGCGCGCGTCCAGAGTGACGGACATGTCCTTGGTGACCTTCACCTCGGGCAGGACGACCTCGTGCAGCTCCTGGCCGTCCGCCGCGTTGTCCAGCGAGGAGTGGCTGAGCTGGTAGGTGCCCTCCTCGACCTCGGCGACGGCCGGACTGGTACTGAGGTAGCTCTCGAACCCGTCGGCACCCCAGATCGTCGGCAGGTCGTCGACGGGCTTCCCCTCGCGGTCGATGACGTTCACGGTGATCCGGTGCTTGGGACCGTGGACCGAAAGGCCCACCGTGGTGTGGACGCTCGTCCTGCCGTCGGCGGTGGAGGCGTTCACGTATCCGTAGTAGTCGCCCCGTTCGAGGAGCGAGGGATCGACCCGCAGGGACACCTCGGCCGTGGCAGAGGGGGCGATACGGACCGAATCGGTGCCGAGCCGCACCGCGCCCTTCGCGATCTCGCGCCCGCCGGTGGTGGCGAGCCGGAGCGTCAGGCCGAGGGTGAGCTCGGAGTCGGAGGTGTTGGTGTACCGGACGGTGGTGTTCCCGGCCCGCTCGGTGGTGCCGCCCGTCACGAAGGAGCCGAGCGCCACGGCACCGGTCGCGGTGACCGGTCCGAAGGCCGCGGCCGCCAGGTCGACGCGGCCGCCGCCCTGCTCGGTCACCTGCTGGCCGGACACCAGGTGGGCGGTGCTCACCAGCGCGTCCTTGAGACGCACGGCGTCCCAGTCCGGATGCTGCTGGGCGAGCAGCGCCGCGGCCCCGGCGACATGAGGGGTGGCCATGGACGTTCCGGAGGACGCGATGTAGTCGCCGTCCACCGGGTCGCCCATGGTGGTCCCCGCGGCACGGGCGGCCACGATGCCGACACCGGGCGCGGTGACGTCGGGCTTGGCCACCCTGTCGGTCGGGCGCGGCCCGCGGCTGGAGAAGGGGGCCAGCGAGTCGTCGCGGTCGACAGCACCCACGGTGAGCGCCGCGTCGGCCGCTCCGGGCGAACCGATGGTCTGGCTCCCCTGCTCGCCGTTGTTCCCGGCGGCCACCACGAACAGGGCGCCGCTGCTCTTCGTCAGCCCGTTCACCGCGAGGCTCATCGGGTCGGTGCCGTCGCTGGGCGCGTCCGAGCCCAGGCTCATGTTGACGACCCGGGCACCGCCGGCCGCCGCCCATTCCATGCCGTCGATCACGGTGGACTCGCTGCCGTAGCCGTCGTCCCCGAGGACCTTGCCGATCATCAGCTCGGACCGGGGCGCCACGCCCTTGCGCCTGCCGTCCGAGGCGGCTCCGGTGCCGCCGACCGTGGACGCGACATGGGTGCCGTGTCCGAAGGCGTCATTGGTCCCGGTGCTGCCGGAGAAGTCCTTCGTGGCCGTGGCCCGACCGGCCAGATCCGGGTGGTCGAGGTCCGCGCCGGTGTCCAGAACGGCGACCTTGACACCCTGGCCCTGGTAGCCGGCGTCCCACGCGGCCGGCGCGTTGATCTGCGCCGTGCTCCGGTCGAGCGTCGGGCTCACCCGCCCGTCCAGCCATACGGTGGCGGCGGTGGCGTCGAGGATGGAGGGCGACTTGCCCGAGCCGTGGGCGAGTTGCTTCCAGAAACGGCCGAGGTCCTTGTCGCCGATGTGCAGCGAACGGGCGTTGATGCTGTCCAGCCGGCGCGTGGGGGCCGAGTCGTCGTTCAGCGCGGACAAGGAGCCGAGGGCGGAGAGCGGTTCGCCGTGCGGCCGGGAGACGATCAGCGGGAGGGCGTCGGTGTGCGCCTCGTCGTACCCCTGCGCGAGGAGCCCGGTCACGTCGAAGAGCCGCCGGTCGAGTTTTCCGGAGAAGAGCGGGGCGATGGCGTCGGACGGCAGGACGGACAGGGCGCCGTCCTCCTCCGTGGTCCGGAAGACGATGTTCTTGCGGCCGGGACCCGGTTGAACAGAGGCGACCTGCTTGCCGTCGGGACCGGCACTGACGGTCACCCGGTCACCCGTGATCAGCCGCACCGTGGCTCCCGGTTCCGCCGGGGCCGAGCGGACAGGGCCGCCCGGCGCCGGGGAATCGGCGGAGACCGGCGCCACGGCACCCGCGGTCAGCAGCAAAGCGGTCGGTGCTGCCGCCAAGAGGCGGGCACGTCTCATTTTTCCAACCCTTCTTTCGACACGACTGGATACACGCTGTCCGAAAGAATCCGGCAGAGCCGGAAGGGCTGTCACGGCATCCTGGTGTCGCTGTTGCGACATGTCCCAACAGCGACAACACCGCATGGCGGGCTCGCGCACGTGACTGGACGCAGGCGCTCCGGCATTGCCGTGGCCGGGGGCTGGCTGTGGGGTTCCTCGAAACACCGTCCGGACCGGCATGTAGGGCCTGCTCGGTTGGGAGCTGAGGTCCTCAGATCTGGCTGCGCTGCTGTCCAGAGCCCTCTGTCCGGTCTCAAGCGGTGGCCACCGTGAGCGTGTCGGCGTCGTCGCGTCCAACCATGTCGGCCCATCCTGTGCGGGGACTGGCCGTGGCCGCTGCGCGCTGTGGGCTGCAGACGGCGCCTACGCTCCAGCCGGCCGCCGTCTCAAAGGCTTTGCACGACCAGCAGAAAGGGAAGCCCGCCGACGGGATTCGGCAGACGGTGCCAGGGATGCCACGAGCTCCGGATCCGCGAACTCGGCGGCCCCTGCAAGCATGGTGGCGCCCCGGGGGACATGTACGTCACCGTGCACATCGCCGACTGATCAGCCGCCGGCCTCCGGCTTGTGGAGCTCCGGCAGCCCGGTGTCCACGCCGAACGGCCCGGAGGTGGCGGCCTGATCGCTCTTGTTCAGTCAGAGCACGTGCCCGAGGTAGTACATGGCGACCACGCCCGCGAAGATGAACGCGCTCCGGACCAGGGCCAGGACGACGCCGGTGTCGGTCCGGTTGGAGCCGTAGGCCACGCCCTGCCCGGTCTTGAACAGCCACGGGGACCATGCCGACCGGCCGAAGCCCGGGTCCGCGTACCGGCCTCCTCCCCGCCGCCAGGCCAGCAGGAGAACAGCCGCGAAGCCGATGCCGGCCAGGTAGTACGTGAAGGCGAAGAACCGGTTTTCGATGAAGCGGTGGCCGTTGGTGCTCCCGAGGCAGGCGGCACCGGGCAGGAAGAGCGCGACCGCCAGGCCGAAGCCGAGCACATCTCCGCGCCGTCGAACAGGGCCTGCCGTCACGTTCCACCCACTCCTGCCGCTGCCGTCTTCTACCGGGCACGGGTACAGCATCTGGTCGATTGGCAGACGGTCCGGGCCCGGCAACAGCGCCTTCTCGGCCATTGCCCGTGGTGAACCGGGCAGGCCGGGGCACAGGCGGCGTGGCGGGGCCCCGGCCGTTCCATGATCTGCGGCAGCGCCCCTGTCCCGGGCGCCCGCGTACCGTCCACCGGAGGGCAGAACTGTGCACGAAACCATCACTCTTGACGACGACCCCGATCTCGCTCACCTGGTCGATCTCATCGACATCCTTCCGCACCCGGACGTCTCGGGCTTCTGGGGCGACGGTGACCACGGCATCGGGTCCAAGATCGGGTACAGGCTCAGGGAAGTCCTCAACGGCAGCGGGCGTGCGACGGACGTCGACTACCTCGCCGTCTACGTCCTGAAGTACCTCGGACGAGGCAACAAGTACATCTCTGAGGAGCAGATCACGCGCCACCTGACCGGGGTCGATGGCCTGCCCGCCGCCGGCCACGCGTGGGTGGAGGACGCCACACACACCGCATGGATCCTGGTCCACCGATACAGCCTTCCGCGCTGGCGCGGTACCAGCTTCCCGGGCCAGGCCTGGATCGAAAGCTGAAACATCGCTGCCGCCGCGGGCCGCACGGCCCGTTGCCCCTGGCCTTGCACCAGTCCTGGGAGGCTGCCTTCGGGCCGGCCAACGCTACGAATGGCACGATGAGTTGGAGCGAGGGGTGGGGTTCGTGCGGGGTGACAGGCGGCGGATTCAGACGGCGGTCCTGGGCGGTGCGGACTCGGAGGAGCCGTTGATGCTGCCGCTGGAGGCGATCGAGCTGGACGCCTTCCGACGCCGGCACGGCGATGACACGTTCTGGTGCGGGCTGCTGCTCGGCGGCTGCGGTGGCCGGCTGACGACGAAGCTCTACACCGACCGCGTGTGCCACTTCGCTCACCACCCGGGCCCGGACGGACTGCCTCACGTCTGCGGGCGCCGCGCCCGGGGTGTCGCCAGCGCGGACCACCTGTACGTGAAGTCCGCGGCCGCAGCCTGGCTCAGGGGTCGCGGCGATCAGGTCGGCTTCGGCTTCGCCCGGCCGGATGGCGCGGAGATCGGTTCGGTGGTCGATATCCGGTTCAAGGCACGTGGGCTGCGCGTGCATCTGGACCAGGCGGTGGAGCCCAGGTGGGATGAGGATGGCCTGGAGCCGGTGCTCGGGGTGTCGGTGCCGGTGGACCGGGACACGCTGGTCCGTCGCTGGTATGTCCACCGCATCCGGCTGGACAGCGATGGCACGGCTCGCCGGGTCCGTATTGGTACCGAGGCGTTCGCCCGGCCCACCGAGTGGTTCGGGCTGGACGAGTGCGAGATGACGGAGCGCGGGCTGTCCACGCCGGCCATCGAGCAGATCGTCCGTTCGCGCAGCACCCCGCCTCCGTTCCGAGGGCCTGCGAGGAAGGCCAAGAGGTTGCCGGATGCGCAGGCGCACGTACAGGTGCTGCTGCGTCGTCTGGCCGACGCGCGGAAGGTGGAGTCCGCGGTCGTGGTGAATCGGGTATGTGGCGAGATCACCGCGTTGGACGGGCTGGACGAGGAGACCCGGGTTCAGGTGGCCGCGGCCTTGGAGGACGCTCACCGCTGGCTGGAGGGGCAGGCCGAAGTCCGTCGCAGCATGTTCTCCCATCTCGACGAGGCGGTAACCACGCGGAACATCAAGCAGGTCCGCGAGCTTTTGATCCGTGTCAACGCGACCGCGGGCCATGACCGGACCGCGACAGAGAACGGCATCGCAGGTGCGGCCGCCGACTGCCTTGCCGCGCTCGGGCGTGCGAACCAGAACCGGGCAGCAAAGGCCGAAGCCCGCAAAGCCCGGGAGAACGGGTCGGAGGCAGCAGCCACACGAATGCGCAACGTCCTCAGCAATCTTCGCCGTCGTGGCGACACCCTTTCGGTGGCAGAGGTCCGCAGGCTGGTGAAGATCCTCACCCGGGCAGCAGCCCAGGCGGGCGACCGTGTCAGCGCAGACGAGGCGACGCAGATCGCCAGCTGGACAACGCGCGGAGGAACGGACACCAGCAGTCCGGCCGCACCCAGCCCGATGGCAACGCTGAAGGCGCAGGCCGGCGGTGGGTCACGGCCGAAGAAGCGGCCGCTGCACGATCGGGTCGCACGCCGGTTCTGGATCAAGAAGACGTGCCCGCGCTGTCTTGCCGCCGCGGGTAAGAACTGTGTCGATGGCGGCCGGACGGGCACCGGCGCGGAACGAAAAACTCCGCACGATGAGCGGCTGCGACTGATCGTGGAGGAACGCAGATCCAAGACCCAGAACCGCAAGGAAAGCCCGCCACGGCAGCCATCCGATGTCACCTGTCCCGACTGCGACAAGGCACCGGGAACGCGGTGCGCGACACCGAGCGGCGGGCCACATCGCTCGCGTGTTGAGCGAGCACAAAGGTCCTCGCGTTCCGCCGATCGGTCTGGTCGGCAAGGAAAACGCCGCTGATCGGCGGTTCCGTTGCGCAGCGAACGGATGCGGCGCACAAGTCGTAGACCAAGCACCAATGTGCAGATGGCTCTGTTCACTTCGCAGAGCGTCCACATCGTGGGTCGTCTACATAGGAAACAGCCCGCCGCGGCTGTCAAGGAGCTCACCGTCGGTCGGACTGGCGGGATGCGGCCAGGACTACTTCGTTCCGGCCGGAGGGGGTTCACGCGAAGGCCTTGCGGTTAATCTCGGCGATGACTTCCCGGCGGCGGCCGTCGAGGGTGCGGCCCCACTTGGCGTTGGAGTAGTACACGAGCTTTCCCGTGCTGGGTTCCGTCTGCCCCGACCGGCACCCTGCCGGGGCGGGGGAAGGGCTCAGAGGCTTGTTTCTTCCCGCATATCGAAGGCTTCGCGTGCGTGTGCAATGGCGGGCATGTTCTCCGAGGCCCATGCCAGCAGTACGTCGATGGGTTGCCGCAGGGTCTTGCCAAGTGGTGTGATCCGATACCTGATCGCCACCGGGCGGGTGGAGACGACCTGGCGCTCGATCACGCCGTTCCGTTCGAGTCGCCGAAGTGTCGCGGTCAGCGACTTCTGCGTGACCTGGGGAATGGCTCGGCGCAGCTCGTTGAAGCGGCAGGGACGTTCGCAGAGCTCGCTGAGGATGCTGAGCGACCACTTGTCGAGGATCTGGTCGAGCAGTTCGCGGTGCGGGGGGCCGATGAGGATTTCGCTCTCGGTATCCATGGAGAAACCTGGTCTCGTTGAAGTGTCCTTCTTCCACTAGGTAGCTTATCGATACCTAGTTCAGAGGAGAAACACCCATGACTGTTGAGCACTTCACTCCGGAAGGCATGCTGCAGCCGGTCCCGTACCACCATGTGGCCATGGGTACCGGGACGAAGCACGTCCACGTCAGCGGGCAGGTCGCGCGCCGGGCGGACGGGACTCCGGTCGCGCCCGGCGATCTGGCCGGGCAGGTCGCCCAGGTGCTGCGCAACACCTCCGTCGGGCTGGCGGGCGCGGGCGCGTCGTTCGCGGACGTGCTGCGGCTGACGTTCTACGTGACC
Source organism: Streptomyces sp. NPDC015032 (assembly GCF_043080425.1). Taxonomy (NCBI): domain Bacteria; kingdom Bacillati; phylum Actinomycetota; class Actinomycetes; order Kitasatosporales; family Streptomycetaceae; genus Streptomyces; species Streptomyces sp. NPDC015032. The sequence continues at coordinate 69,848 of NZ_JBIBVN010000026.1, forward strand.
CGGTGGAGCCCGGAGAAGATCGGCGACTTCATGGCCGGGGTGGAGTCCGTCGCCGACGAGATCGGACTCCGGCTTCCCATGCCGCCGGCGTCCCTGATCGGTGTCGAGTACCTCTTCGAGCCGGATGTGCTCGTCGAGGTCGAAGCAACCGCGCTGCTCGGTTGATTCCTGGGGCGGATGCCGTCCGGCCTCATCTTGACGCGGTCGCCTTGAAGGGACGGCGGTGGTCGGCCCGCCGTCGCCGGTGGACCGGATCGGCCGGCATCGACGGCTCGATCCGGTCCGGCATCGCATCGCTGATCACCAGGGGGCATGGGTGTCGGTGGGCGGCAGGGGCGGGCGTGGGGCCGCCGTGGCGGACATTGTCCGGCGCCGTGTGGTGGTCACCACTGCGGGTTCGCGAAATCCAGCACGAGGCGTCCGCGCACGCCACCGGTGGCCGGACGCTGGTGTGCCTCGGCGGCGCGCGAGGCCGGTAGCAGGTCGCCGACGCGGAGGGGCAGCTCGCCGTTCTTCGCCTGGCGGACGATCCGTTGGAGCAGAGCGGGGTCAGTGGCCGCGTTGTAGGAGGAGATCGGGTGGATCGTGATGCCGCGCTCGGTCGGGCCCGTCCAGCCCTTGAGGCTGACCAGTGCTCCACCGTCGGAGACCGCCCCGAGCGCCTGCGCGTTGAGGGCGGCGCCGTCGATCAGGGCGGGCACCCCGCCGGGCAGCGCACCACGGATGTCGGATGCGGCGTTCTGGTGTCGTAGCACGATCAGGTCGGGGAAAGGGCCTTCGACACGGGCGGTCAGGCTCACTCGGCGTGGAGACGGCGGGTGTCCGCGAACAATCGCACCGTGACCCCGGGTTCCCCCCGGCTGTCCCGCACGCGGGTATGGTCCCGGAGGTTGCCCGGAGCCGCCGTCGGCCCTGCACGCGCAGTACCGCCCCGGCCCTGGAGGCGGCTCCACTTCAGACCACCGGCCGGTCGGCGAGCCGCGCCACCTCGGTGAAGTAGGCGCGGAACAACGGCTCGTCGCCGGGCGGCACCAGGAACGCGGGCGAGGTCGAGTACCGGAAGGCGAACCGGTCGGTGTTGTAGAGGGCGGCCTGCGGATCGCGGACGACGCCGAAGTACGGTGTGCCGGGCCGGTCCGGCTTCTTGTAATACAGCGACACCCCGAGCCAGCGCAGCGGGACACGGAACGTGTGCGCCGAACTGTCCAGGTCGAACAGCTCGAACACCCCCCGGTCCACCCGCGCATGCAGGTTCTCGTAGTCGAACGTGAACGGTTCCATGGGTGAGAAGGTAACCCACCTGGTCCAGAGCCCCTCTTGGGTCTCAGAGGAACACCACTCCCGCCACGGCCGTCGCCGCGAGCACGACGATCACCAGGACGTCGAACGTCACTTCCCGCTCCGTCGAGCGGTGTTCGACTGCGCGGTCCAGCGTGAATTCGGCCGGGTCGGCGGGCGTGTAGTGGACCGTCACGTCACGGCCGTACGCGCCGGCGGGGTCCGGAAGGTTCGACGTGCAGTGGGCCGTAACAGTCGTGTCCTCGCGGGTGGTGAACGATACGACCGGGGTGATCGTGATAGAGGTATGACCGTCGTCCTGGTCGACGCTGACGTCCTTGAGGACCGTGACGACCCGTTCCGGGACGGTCTCCATCGCAGCCAGCCTCTCGATGCGGCGGTTCTTGACGCGTACCGCCCCGGGCAGATGAACGGCGGCGAAGACCGCCCAAGGCCCGCCGAAGCCGATCAGCGCCCACGGCCACCCCCACTCGAGCGCGGCGAGGACCACCAGCCCGACGTAGACCAGGAAGACCGCGAAACTCGGCCGGCCGAGCCCACGACTGGGTTCCTCCGGAGCGTTGGAGAACTGGGAGGCGTGCGGTCTGCCCCGCGGGTGGCTGACCCCGATCTCCCGGCCCTCCCACGCGGAGGTGATCATCTCGCCGCGCTCACCGTCGTTCGTGACGGTGATCTTCTGACCGGAGGCCGGGTCACGGTAGGAGACGACCACCCATATCCCGCCCATCCGGGACCCGCCGTGCCGCGGCACCCGCACCCGCACGATCCGCCCCGTGAGCCGGCCCCCCCGCTGCACCTTCGTCACCCCGGCCAGCGACCGGACGAACCCGGCCACGGCCACCGCGCCCCACACCGCACACCATAGCGCCAGAAACCTGCCCCACCCCATGCGCTCTCCTCCCGTTCCGATCAACTTCCGCTGTGGCGCAGCACTTTGCCCCGCGCGTCCGCCTGCAGCGTTCCCGTGCCTCCGCCACCGGTCACCACGACTCCGAGCGTGAGCGAGCCGGTGACGCCGTCGGCGGTGAGCTGCCAGCTCTGCGGGGAGTCGACGCCCAGGGTGGTCCTGGCCTCCTCGACCAGGCCGGGAACGCGATCGTAGGGCAGGGACCTCGGGTCGAACCCGGCGGTCGTCGCGCCGGTGGGGGAGAAGGCAACCGTCAGCTGGCGGTCCTGCACGACGACGATGAGCGCCTGGCGCTCGTCCCCGCCCTCGGCCAACGACTCGACGGTCTTGCGTAGTTCACCCTTGTCCAGCATCGACTGGCCCGGCCCAGTGTGACCGTGCCCGTCGCCGACGTCACGACGCTCATGGACGACGAGGAGGAGACGGACAGCTCGGGGGCGCCGCTCCCGCCCTCGGGGGAGTCGAACAGGTCAGCACGGAAGAGCACGAGCACGCCGGCTACGCCGAGCAGCAGCCCGAGGAGAGCGAGGAGCCCACCGAAACAGCCCACCGGGGCGTCGCTCTTCATGGCAGGACCAGGTGCCGAGTCCACCTGGGCCATGGCCGCCCGCTCCTTCCACTCCGGCGTCGGCTGCTTAATGATCCGCGTCTTCCACGGCCGGTCCGGCGGATACGCCACCACCACGACCCCGCGCGCCCAGTAGTCGGGCAGCTCGACGAGGTTGACGTCCTGCCGTATCTCGACGCGGAACGCGGGGGCGTAGTCCGGCGCGACGGGCAGCTCGAAGCGCACCGGCACGTCGCTGGTCTCACCCGCGACGGCCTCCCCAAGAACGCGGCTTTGCGGATCCCGCCGACCGGGCCGGAGATCAAGACGTTGTTCACCGGCTGGGGCGGTGAGCCGGCGACCTGCCGCAAGTCCGCCCCGGCCGCGCGGAGCTACACCGCATCGAAACTGATGTCGCAGGTCGGACTCAGGGTGAGCGAGGCATGCAGGCTCGACCTGGCCGACATCAAGTGGGACTTGGGCCACTTCGGCAAGCTCCATGTGTGCCACGGCAAAGGCGCCCGCGGTTCGGGCCCGCGTGAGCGGATGGTGCCTCTGATCAACAGTGCCGACCGCACGCTGCGGTGCGAGAGCAGGCCGAAGTCCTCGGAGTCCAGGGAGCGCTGGGCGTGATCGACGTGATAGCGCGCCGGCTCACCGGCCAGACCGCGCCGACCTGGCGCGGGTGAGCGTGTGGACGCCCAGGTCACTCCGCTCCTGGAGCGGATCGAGGTACGCGAGCGGGAGATCGGCACCACCGCGGAAGAACTCCGCGCGCAGATCGACGCACTCGCCGCGCGTCTGCGTGAACTCGACGAGGAGATGGGGAACTTGGCGGTGACCCGCAAGACGTTCCTTGCCCTACCGCCGACCGCTCCGGAACCGACCGATCCGCCGCCGGTCCTGCCGGCTCACCCGGCCTACCAACAGATCCTCGACGCATTCGCCGACGCCGTCTGACCGATGCGCGCCCGCGACCTGTGCGAGCGCCTCGATCTCGCTGTCGCGCCGAAGAACATCGAGAGCCCCCGGCACAAGCTCAAGCGCCTGGCCGGTCTCGGCGTCGTCGCCGAGACCGAACCCGGCTTGTTCGCCCAGCGCCGTCCGTAGCTGCCCTCCGCCGAGTCGCCAGCCCACTACGGCTGCCCGCCACCGGGCTCGGGGCGTGATCGCTAATGGCCTGTCGTGCGGAGCCACCGTAGCGTTACGACGAGCTCGTCGCCGAAGTCCTCGCAAAGCGCGAGCAACTCGCGTCCGGCGGACGAGTCGAGCAGCCCATCGGAATCGGGAAAGGTCCGGAGGGCGCCGTGGCAGGCGGACTCGACAACGAAGTTGCGTGAGGCGAAGTAGCCCTCGCCGCTCGTCCGGTCTGCCAGGTTGGCGAGGTACTGGTGGTGCGCTTCCTCCGAGGGATGGGAGTAGAACGAGCCCTCGACGAGACTGTCCAGGTAGCGCGCCAGGCCGGACGACAACTCGACTACTCGTTTGGCCTCGTCCAGGCCTGGCTTGTCGAGCAGCTCGCCGAAGGCCCACAAGCCCCCGAAGATTTCCAATTGGAAGAGCTGGACCGTGTCCGGGTCGACTTCGGATTCGAAGAGCGGGGCCGTGCACAGCTCGGCGAATGCCTGACGGTAGGCGTGGTTCGACTGTTCCCCAGGAGGTTCCGTTGCCAGTCGGAGCAGCGACTCCAGCACATGCGGGTCGACGCCCCAGTCCGCATCCATTTCGAACACGAGTACCGGCGCACGCCACTGCCATAGCGCCAGAGCGGCGGCCTGACGCTGGCGAACGGGCTTCAGGTCAGCCAACCGCTCGTTCTGTGCCACGTCGGTGCGTACACCCTTCTGATCGCCGTGCCCCCGGCCCCTTCGTCTCGGGACACTGTAGAAGCTGCCGAAGGGACCGCGTGATCTTGCGAGCCGTGGCCAACTCAAGCCCGCATCCGAAGCGGGCATACCGGCTCAGAACGTCCTCTGAGATCGGCGACCTGCTGATTCCCGAGCCCGGGAAGGTCAGGCGCCCAGGTCAGCAGGCACCGAGCCTTGATCCCAGTGCTGTCCGGTTACCGCGAAGGTGAGCCGATCCGGTACTCCAAGCCCTTCCCGGCCCTGCGGGTCCGCGGGCTTCCCGTCGTGCGGGCTGCCGAAGTTTGACCCTCTCGGCTTGTTCACCGGCGACCGGGCACCCGCAGGCGGCCAGTGGCTGGAACGGGAACTCGATGGGATGGCCCGGGCATCCACCGCGCCGTCGAAGCCTGGATCCGCACTCTCCTCGACGGTGGCCCGCGATCCGGGCCTCGCTCCCGGCAAATGGCATGGGCCTGCTTGGGAGAGATCCAGCCGGTGCTGCCAGAGTGGTGCAGCCGCTACGACCACCTGCGAGAAGTCACCCGGGATGACATCCTCGCTGCCCGGGACGCGGCCGTCGGCAAGCAGCGCGAGAACCGAATCGTTGCTGAGAGTCGGCAGCTCCCGACCTGGTGCACAGGCCCGGAATGTTGGTGAGAAGTAGAGCAGCGGCTCCACGAGGTCAAGCCAGGTGTTGAGGCCGATGACCGATCGGCGGCCTCGTAGATCCGTCGTGCTGCCGGGCACAATCTCAAGCGGGCGGCGTGACCGGGATCGTGCGCCCATCCACTGTTCGGCGCCCCACGCCTCGTACCGCTCCACCTCGGTGAACCCCAGCTTCGCCGCGAGGCGCATCGAGCGGGCGTTGGCAGTCTGGGTGCAGAGCACCACCGGCTCGCCGGGATGCGCGTCCGCGAACCAGTCGAGCGCCGCCGCGCACGCCTCGGCGGCGTACCCGCATTCCCACGCCTCCGGCAGGAACATGTAGCCGAGTTCGGCCTCCCCGGCATCCGGACGGACATGACCCCGGCGCTCCGCGTCGCGCCGGTTGAGCTCGATGGTGCCGATCACCGCTCCGTCGAGATCGACCACGAAAAGGCCGGGGCGCCTCCCGGGCGTCTCGGGCAACGTGCGCTCGAGCTCATGACGCGGTCGAGGGCCACCGAGGTAGGTGCCCACCTCGGGCGAGGCGAACAGTTCGATGAGCGCCGCACGGTCCCGGGCCTCGGACTTGCGGAGCACGAGCTGCTCGGTCCGTATCGGGGACGGTGGCCAGGCGACGGGTTCCAGTTCGGTCATGGCGGGCAAGCTATCGTACGCGCGCCGGAGCCTCGGACGATTGACAGCCGCAGCAGCTTCCGACCCGTCGGCCCGGTCTGGATGTCGGTGTCCGTGCACGGCTTGAAACCGTGACCGTGACCGTCTGGGACAACCTGGGCGAGTTCCCCGATGACCCTGCGCGCGAATTCCGCTCGTTCAGCATCCTCGTGTTCCAGCCGAACCCACGGATGCATCGGCCTGAGCCACAGCGCTGGACCCGTGGGTTCACGCTGAAGAGCCTTCGGTTTCCCTGAACCTGCGGGGATCTCGGCCCCGGACTCCTGTCTCTGGCCCGCGGCGCAAAGCAGCGGCGGACCTCGATCGCCCGCCACATCATGCGGATGCTCCGCGAACACGACGAGCAGATGGGCAACTCTATTCCCCGCTGGTCGGGGAGACCCAGGCAGACTGGATCCTCGTCTACGTGAGGTCAAAGGGGGCCGGGTCGTGTCGCTCCCAGATCTGGCGAGAGGCTTCTTCTGGGTAAGGCAGGGTCTTCGACTCGACATCCAGGACGCGAGTCAGCTGTCGTTCGGGCCGGTGGGCGGGCCACCCGGGGTCGCCGGCCGTGGCGAAGCGGACCCATCCCCGCTGCAGTTCCTGGGATACTGCCGAGACCTCGGGTGTTGGCCGGTCGCCGAAGAGGTGTCGGCCGGCGGGGCTGTCCAACGTGCCGAACGCCAGGGGAACGTCGAGGCTGTGGCAGGCGCCCAGGACTCCGCCGGACGCCGGAGCCGCCAGTTGCAGCTCGAAGAGAAACGATGTGCCTCCAGCCGCTTGGTTCGCCTGGGCCAGCTGCAGTGAGGGCATCCGGAAGAGGGCATCGGAGTACACCAGTTCGAGCAGTTCTTCAGGGGTGGCCTGCGGGTAGGCGGCACGGTAGGCGTCGGCGCCGTCCGGTGCCGGGGCGAACAGGTCCAGGGCCGTATGGGCCTCGTCCTCAGTGAAGGTGCCCAGCCGCCCCATCATGACGCTGAACAGTCGGAATTCGTCGCGGGTGTGGCCGACGAGGAGTTTGATTCCGCCTGTAAGGCCGCCGGCCAGCGCCCTCCAGGGAGTTTCGGTGAGCACCACGCCGTCGAGGACCGGGCACACGGCGACACCGATCTGCGAGAGCCGACCCCAACTCTTGCGGTGGCCGGGTAGGCCGACACCAAGGGCGGTGAGCTCGCCGGCCAGGCGCAAGGGGTCGATGCCGGACAGGGCTTCGGCGTCAGGTGCCGCACCGACCCGTCCCGCGAGCGCGGCGGCGACTTCTTCCGCCAGCGCGCGGGTGCACAGCGATCCCGGCACCGAGTGCACAATGGCCCTGTGGAACAACCCGTGCGCCCGCTTCATCGTCAGCAGGGCCGCGATCGATCCCGCCCCGGCGGACTGTCCCGCTACCGTGACCTGGTCAGGGTCTCCGCCGAAAGCGGCGATGTTGCGCTGTACCCATTCCAAGGCCGCGATCTGGTCGAGAAACCCGCGATTGGCCGGGGCGCCCTCGACAAGAGCGAAACCCTCGACTGCCACCCGGTAGTTGATGCTCACCACGACCAGGCCCGCGCTGGTCAGGGCCGCAGGGTCGTACATCGGATCGCTGGAGGCCCCCGCGATGTAGGCGCCGCCGTGGATCCACACCAGCACGGGCAGCCCGGCCGCCCCCAGGGCCGGGGTGCTGACGTTGAGCGTGAGCCAGTCGTCCCCGACTGAGCTCTCGGCCGTGGGTCCCGCCTGCGGAACCACGGGGCCGAACTCGGTCGCCTGCTTCGTCCCGTCCCACCCCTTGACCGGGGCGGGCGCCTGAAAGCGCAGTGGCCCGACCGGCGGCTGAGCATAGGGGATGCCACGGAACACCGCATGCTCTCCCCTCCAGCGCCCTTCGACGAGACCCTCCGCAGTCCGTGCTCTTGGTTGTTCGGGCATGTCACACCCTTCCTCCGCGAACGGACTCCCAGCTTTTACCGGTCAGCTGTAATATGTCAAGTGTATTGAAGAAGGAGAGGCCAACGATGCCCAAGCAGGTGGATCACCGCGAACGCCGCGAGACGATCGCCCGAGCGCTGTGGCGCGTAGTGGAACAACGCGGCATCGCACACGCGAGTGTCCGCGAAGTAGCCCAGGAAGCGGGCATCTCCCACGGCGCGGTGCAGCACTACTTCGCCACCCGGGAAGAGATGTTGGTCTTCGCCATGGACTTCGCGTCCGAACAGACCTCGCTACGCGTCGCCGAAGGTGTCAGGGAACTCGGCAACCCACCACACCCCCGTGACATGCTCCGAGTGATGCTTACGGAGATGCTCCCTCTACATCCCGACGCGCGTGCGACGAGCCGGATGAGTGCCGCCTACGTCCTGGAGGCACTGCACAACGCGAACATCCATACACGTGCACACGACGGGTTGACTCACGGCCGCGACCTCATTGAGCAGATCGTCCACCAGGCAATCACCGATGGCCACATCAGCCCCGACCGCGACCCGGCGACAGAGGCTAACCTGCTCCTGACACTCACCGGCTTGACCCCGCTCATCGAACTGAGCGTGATCGAGCCCCAAGAGGCTCTGACCGCCGTCGACCAGCACCTCGACCGACTGTTCACCAACAAGACCTGACCGCACCCAATCGCTCCGAGTTGCACCGCGTCGACCTGCTGGACCTGGACGACTGTGCTGTGGACGGATCGCACGCCCGGACGCTCAGAGGGTGGTATGTGACGTGATGCCGTATCTGTCGTCACTGGAACGTGTGGGATCGCTGCATCTCCGCTGCCCGGGAGGCATGGGGGTGTTGGAGTGTCACCTGTGAGCGACCGCCAGTCCTGCAAGAGCGGTTTATCCGACGAGCGCTGGGCCAAACCGGGCATCACCTCAGCTGCCGCCCTCTGGGGGCGCTCGGTCGCGCCGATGAGCGGACACGTCTGCCGGCCCGCCGAGAAATCCCGTTGCGAGTGACCCGCATCGGATGTCTGATTGGTCGGCCACCGACCAGGGAGGGAAGATGAGGGCGTCGCTGCCCACCCCCTCGTTGTACACCGCTCGTCTTCGACTGCGTGCCTTCGAAGACGCGGATGCGAACGACCTCTTCGCACTGCAGAGCAGCGCCCACATCCTGCGTTACTGGGACTCCCCACCGTGGACCGAACGCTCGCGCGCCGAGAAGTTCATCACTGCTTGCCGGCGGATGGAACAGGAGGGCACCGGGGCACGGTTGGCCGTGGATCGTGTCTCCGACGGGGCGTTCATCGGCTGGTGCACCCTGAACAGTTGGAATCCGGACTTCCGCAGCGCGTCGCTCGGCTACTGCTATGGCGATGCAGCGTGGGGCCAGGGCTACGCGACCGAGGCCGCGCGCGCTCTGCTGGGGTGGGCGTTCGACACGCTGGACCTGAACCGCGTCCAAGCCGAGGCCGATACGCGCAATGTGGCTTCTGCCCGCGTGCTGGAGAAGCTCGGCTTCGTGCGTGAGGGGACGTTGCGGGAGGACTGCGTCGTCAACGGCGACGTCTCCGACTCGTGGGTCTACGGGCTGCTCAGGCGGGAGTGGCAGCCGTCGTCCGAGCTGGTTCCCATCCAATGAGTTCCGTCGTTCGGCACCTGGTATCGGCTAACCCCAAGCAACTGATCACTGCGCCTCATCTGCACACAACGGCGTACCGGACAAAAATGTACATATCATCCTCTGAATTCTGCGCGCTCAACCGCTTCGGGGAGGGTCCGCCGACCCATCGGGGGCGCAGAAGACGTACGGGCATGGACACGTCGCAAAAGGTGCCTTGCGAGCAACGTCACCCAGACCGCCAGCCCCAGCGCCGCGACAACTCAGCAAGGGTGCGGTGCCGCTACTGGCTGCTGTCCACCCATAGAACAAGATGCTCGCGCACATCCAGCCCGGGCCATCGAAGAACTCGCCCCTGGGGTTTTGTGACATTGTCCTGCTCCCCTCGGCCTTCGCACGGGGACCGCTTCCAGGTCGCCACGGCGGCAGGGTATGGCAGCTGATGGGCCTGCCTTCGGCCGGGCCACTACCTGGCAGCTGCCGTCCTTCCGACATCGACGTCAACTCGTGCACGTCCGCGAGGAGCAAGACCACCGGATGTTGCCCGAACCGGGCGACGAAGGCTGCTCGATGGGCACGAGGCCAGGGCCGTCGTCACCCACATTGCCGGGTTCCGGAAAGCAGCCCCGCGGGCCGGTTGCCGTGCCCGGTGGATGAGAGGAGATGTCCGGGCAGTCATCATGATGAGCCGGGGGCACTGTTGTTCTGCAGGTCCGCAGGAAGTGACAGTTGAGGGGAGGGACAGATGCTCGGGACCGCGATCGACGTGCTCGACAGGGCCATGGACGTGCTCATGGTGGCCGTGGGGCTGGGCTGTGTGTGGCTGGGATGCTGGGCCGTGCTCCGGCCGCGCCGGCCACCGGAGCCCATCCGGGGGCCCGTGTGGGTGGTCCGCATCTGGGGGCTCGGCTTTGTCCTGCTTGGGATTTCCCTCGCCATCGAGACGATCACCTTGATGACCGGCGGGGAGCCCGGCTGGGCGGCGGATGTGATCCGCTGGGTCGCAGGGCCGCTCGTGGTCGGCTCGATCGTGGCGGCGTTTGTTGCCCGGCGGTGGAAGCGCCATCGGGCCCGAACTGTGAAGGGCAGGCGGCGGGCGTGAGACGATCCGTCTCCTGGCGCGAGGCTGCGCTGGTCACCGCGGCCTGCTGGACGGTCAGCGGCCTGGGGTACACCGCGAGCGCGGTCCTTGACGAGCCGTAACTGTCTGTTGCCGCCGGGTTCATGCAGTGGTTCTGGGCACGACACCGTTCCTGGACGGCAGGGATCGCAGCCGGCCTTATAGGGGCTGCCGTACTGTTCGGCCTCGTCGACATCCTGCGGCCGGAGCTGGGCCGGTACGTCGCGGACGCGCTGGCCACGGGCGCAGCGGCGACTGCCTCCGTAGCCGTGCTCACCCTGCTGGGCCGCGTCACAGGATGCCGTCATACCGCCGCACGGTAACCCGCGCGTGAGCCACCGCATCAGCCTTCCGCCCGAGCCGGGCGACGCCGGCGGCGTATCGTCCTGGCGCCGAGTCTGGGGCCTGTGTGCGGCGTTGCTCGGTGTCGCGATGCTCCTCCTCGGTGCCGCGGGGCTGGCCATCGTGCCGGGCCTGATCGAGGACGAGAAGGCGTTCGGCACCGCGACTGCCTGCACCGCACCGTCCTCTCCCCAGGACGAACTGCCTGCGCTCGTTCGACGCGACTGTGACCCGCACGGTGATCAGGGAGCAGGCCAAGTCATCGGAGTACACGCTGTACCTGGACGGCCCGGCGCGTGTGCCCCGCAGCATCGACATGGGCGGCTCGGAGCCGCTGCTCAAGCGCCTGCGTCCCGGTGACAACGCATCGGTCACCATGTGGCGGGACTACGCGACCGCGGTACGCCAGGGCAAGGTCTCCCAGGAGACCGCCGATACGCCGGAGGGCGAGCCGGTCTTCGTGTGCGCGCTCGCCCTGGCGGTGATCTGCGGCGGCGCGTACGGCCTGTACGCGGGAGGAACAGCCCTGGTCCGGGCCCGGCGCCACGCTGTGAGGGGCCTGCCCGCCACGCTCGTGCCGCGGGGCAAGGAAGCGGCCGGAGCGGCCATGTGTACGCTTCCGGCCCTGGTCGTGGGTGACTTCACGAGCGTGCCGGTCATGCTGGTGGTGTGGCTGGGCCTGCTGCCGCTGGTCCGGTGGGTCGGGCAACGGCAGCAACAGCGGAGTACCGGACGGCACGCCCGGCCGCCTGTGCACACGGTCTGACGGCCGCAGACTATGGGAGTACCTGACGCGTGCCCAGGGCCCGCCTCCTCGCCCTCGTCTGTGCGACGGGGCCTGGGCGCTCACCCGCGGCATGCCCGGCCGGCGCGTGATCACCTTGATCAGGTTGAGGTTGTTGCAGTTCAGCGGCTCCATCGGCCCGTACTCGTCGGCGCCCTCCCTGTCAGCTGTCAGGCGGTCTTCGGGCTGATGACCGACGACCTCGACACCCGGCAGTGGGGAACCCTGACCGGCAGCGTGCTCATGGTGACCGGCATCATCGTGATCGCGGTGAGCCAGCGCACGGCTGGTCATCGGCAACGTGGTAGCGCGCCCTGAGTGGGGTCCTGGTGATCAGGACACTGAACCCCCTCAGCCCCAGAACTCTCGTAGGGTGGTGTTGACGGCGGTGGGGTTCTGGGTGTGCGGGTAGTACCCGGGTACCTGTAGGAGGCGGCCTCCGAGGGAGTCTGTGAGGGACTCGGCCACGGTCATGAGGGGGAGTCCCACGTGTTCGCGGTACGCGGCCGGCGCGCGCTCCCAGGTTCCGCAGATCACCAGAGTCGGCAGGGCGGCGTCCCGGATCGCCTCCAGCGGGATTTCCGCTTCCCAGATGGGCCGTTCTCTCATGGAGGTGGCCACGGCACGGAGCCGGCGCGGCGTGGGCTCGGGCATGGCCATGCCCAGCCCCTCGGTGGACGCGCGCAGGTACTGCTCCGGCGTGACGTCGTCCGGGATGCCGGGGGCGCTGTCGCGCACCCGGTCGAGGAGGTCGGCGACGACTGGGTGGTGTGCGGCGGCGGTGAAGGCGGAGGGCTGGATGAGGGCAAGGGAGCGGACGAGGTCGGGTCGGCGTGCGGCGGCGATGAGCGCGGCGACGGCGCCGTTCCCGTGCCCCACGAGGTGGGCGCCGCCGAGCCTCACGGCTGAGGCCCTGTCGCCGAGGACCTCTACGATGTCCTGGGCGTCGATGTCGAAGTCGCTGCGCGCGGTGTCCGGGCTGTCGCCGTAGCCCCGGCGATCTATCAGGAGGAGCGGCCGGCTGTCCGCGAGGGGCCGCTGCCCGGCAAACCCGTATGTGGAGTCGCTGCCCCAGGTGAAGATGTTGTGGATGAAGAGGGCGGGGGCAGCAGCAGCCGCCGGGGTCACTGGGGCCGTCGAAGCTGTCGGGGCCCGGCCTCCTCCGGCCCGGTCACGGTCATCCCACACGGTCACGTGCACGGTCATAGGTCACCCTCCGGAAGCTGAGGACATCAACTCCCGTGAGACTAAACCTCGAGCCACGGCTGATGCCTCTCGTAGAGCATCTTCCGCCGCGTCTTCTCCCGCGGGGGGCGTCCAGGCGCCACGGGGCGGTGATCTGGTTCCCTGTCATGGCGTTGGTGCGGTCGGGCATGCCGGTTGCCGCTCGACGCCGATCGTCGGGTTGCCTTCGATCCGGTCCTGGTGCTGCCATCAGCGGGTCGTCTTGCGTGCGGTGGGCAGCTCCCCGTTGACCGTGTTGTCTTTGTCGGGACGAACGAGAGCCACTGTCTCGGCGAGTTTGAGAGCCAGGTTGCTCCATCCGTGAAGTGGATGGACACGACACAAGTCCGTGATCGTCGGAGTGAATGGGAGCCACCCCTATCGGTGACTTCGTGATCGGGCCGTGCGGTGTGGAGTGTCCCCGATGCAGTAGAGCCAGGTGGCGATAGCTTGTGTGTCACCGGGCCCTGTCGGCCCGCGTCCCTGACAGGCGCGGTTCGGAAGGGCCCGGCTCCCTTGTCGGCTCATGTCCTGTCTCGTGCGAGTTGTCGGCGTCGCATCCGTCGATCGGTAAATGTGTAGCGTGTTGTTGCGCGTGTCGGGACACTGTTTCGGTGACCGGTTCTGCACTGCCTCAACCGCTTCGCCCTCGTGCCCTGAGGCCCGGAGATCTCGTCGTTATCGCATCGCTGTCCGGGCCGCTCCATGCCGCTTACGAGCCCGGCCTCGAGCAGGCGGTGGTCGTGCTCGAGCGGATGGGATTCCGCGTGCGTCGGGCACCGCTCCTCGAAGCAGGGCGGCACCATTGGTGGAGCGCGGCTCGGCCGGCGGAGATCGCTGAGGAGTTCAATGGACTACTGCGTGATCCCGAGGTGCGCGCGATCATCGCGCATGACGGCGGCCAGACGGCGCTTGGTTACCTCGATCTGATCGACATCGAGGCGATCACTGCCGACCCCAAGCCAATCCTCGGCTACAGCGACATCTCGCTGCTGCATCTGGTGCTCTATGCGCGCACGGGTCTGATCGGATTCCATGCCGACTTGGCCACCCCTGGACTCGGCGGGTACTGGCAGGCCGCGCCCGCGCCACGCAGAGCGGAACTTGAAAAGCTCTACTCGACGCTGCTGACCGGCGACGAGGCGATCGGTGCGCTGCCAGCCACCCCGTCGTGGGAGTGCTGGCGTGCCGGTCGCACCGAAGGCCGACTGATCGGCGGGCTGATCAATCGCATCGTGCTGGCGCAGGCGACGCGTTTCGCGCTGCCGCTCGAATGGTTCGACGGCGCGGTGCTGTTCTGGGAGGAAATGGGCGGCCAAGCATCGCATGTGTGGAGCTATCTACAGGTACTGCGGCACTGCGGCATCCTCGATCGGATCTCCGGCATGGTCGTGGGCGTTCCGTACGCGATCGACGGGTTCGGTGCGTGCGACACGTCCCCGACCCTGCCCGAGATAGTCCTCGATGTCCTCGGCGACCGTGACATCCCGGTCCTTGGCAACGTCGAGTTCGGACATGCCGGCCCGAATCTGCCGATGCCGGTCGGCATCCGCGTCGGCCTCGATGCGCGGCAGCGGATGTTATCGCTGCTCGAACCGGCGGTACGGCCGCACGCGATGACGGGGCCCGCAGGATGGGGTCGATGCCCTCGACGGTGCGGCTGAGGTGGTCGCTGTCGGTCCAGTGGTGTCCCATGTGGGCGGACCGGCAGATCGTGTCGGGCTGGCCGGGGACGATGTCGGGATGAACGCCCGGGCGTCATGGTTGGCTTCGTGGCGGTGGTCGGTGTGTCCGAGGTAGCGGTTGATCTGCACGGACTCGTAGCCGTAGTGCTCGGCCAGGATGCGGCCCAGGCCCTGGAGGATGGTCTCGCGGGCGCGGATGTGGCCGGTGGGCAGTTCCCAGCTGAAGCCTGCGGTGTCGAAGTCGGCGGTGGGCGGGGCCTCGACGAGGAGGAAGCGTCCCTCGTGCTCGATCAGAGCCGCTGCGGCGAGGTGGCTGATGCCCTCGTTCTGGGTCCGAATCGCCAGGTCGTCGAGGTAGTCCTGGCTGGTGAGCCCGATGGTGAAGGGACCCTGCGTCAGGCTCATTTCGCGTTCGTCGCGGGTGGCCTGGGGGCGGTAGGACTCGGTGCCGGTCTGGACCAGGGTGCAGCGGAGGGTGAGGCGGTCGGCGATGGCCGCGCAGAGCCGGCAGTCGCCGAAGGTCTTCTCCCATTCGGCGAACGGTGAGTTCGTCGCGACCGCGATGGCCTTGCGTTCTTCCCTCTCGGTGAAGATCTGGAACAGCAGTTTGGAGCCCTTCTTGTCCAGGTTCGCGTGTTGGGTCGGGGACGAGACGCCGTGCACCGTTTCCGATGCCAGCTTTCCCGTCCCCGCCCGCCGAACCCGCCGTGCCTGCCAAGGCGGGTATCACGGCCAAGCCGTCAACGTCCTCCGTCCGCGCCTGGCAGTTGTTCCGGGTCACGGGCCGGACCACCGGTCTCGAGGCGGGCAGCAAGGTGACTCTTCAGCAGATGCAGCGCGGCAAGTGGGTCGGCCTGCCCGCGTCGACGAGCATCTTGCGGGATGGTTCCTACTCGCTCGGTGTCAAGCTCGGGCTGAAGGGCAAGAACGATCTGCGTATGGTCAGCGGTGCCACGGCCTCGCCGGTCTTCAAGGTGACGGTTCGCTAAGCAGCGTCGCCACCGCGGCACGGGTGAGCTGTCGGTACCGGGGTGGTCTCACCTGTTCCGGTGCCCCCACGGGACGGAATTGTCGGGGTGATGCTGTGTCCGCCCCGTGGGTAGCCGCCTCCGGCCGATGTCTGCGCTACGTCTGCGTTCCGGCTGCTGTATCCCGGTTCCCGGGGGCACGGGGTGCGGGGGCGGGGGTGGAGAATGGTCGCCGGAGGGTGGAAGAACCCCGGCTGCCAGCACCGTACGTTGCTGGTGGCCGGGCTCCTGCGGGTGCTCGTTTTGGTGGCGGCCTGTCCGGCGTTCCGTGGTCCGGAACAGGGTGTGGTCTTCGGTGCGGGTGCCCGGTTCAGTCGGTGGGGCGACGACGGTTGTCCGCGAACAGCGGTGCCCCGGCCCCGTGAGAGCGGCCGTCCGTCGCGCGGGTCTGGTTGCTGAAGTCTGGTCGCTGATGTGGCCCGGAGTTGGCCGAGTGCGGTCATGGCGGCGTGGACGGTTGCTTCGCCGGCCGCGGTGATGCCGAGGACGGCAGGGCCGGGCTCGCTGGTGTGCTGCGCGTGGATCGGTTCCGTGTCCCTGCCGGCGAGCGGCAGGCCGTCAGGTTCCGGCTGGGCCGACCCGATCCGCTGAAGGCCCTTGCTCCGAGGGCTCTTTGCCGGTCGCCGAACGAGGGGTTCTGCTTGGGGTTCGCCCCCTCTTTTGTTTCTGAGGTGCGGGCTGGTCGTTGGGGGTGGTGGGGTTTCGGTGTCGTCGGTGTCGGTGTTGTACCGGGTGCAGTACGCCTTGTCCGAACTGCCGTGTCCGGCCTGGGTTTGTTGGGTCCGTCTGGTGGTGGCGGCGGTGGCGGTGGCCGTGGTGTTGGGGGTGTCAAGTGTGTTGGGTTCGGGGGCGGTGGTGGCTCGGAGCGGGGGGCCGGTATCTCCGGTTGGAGCGGCCGGCTGGCTACGTGTGGCTCTGTGCTGCCGGCGGTGTCAGTGTCGTCGTTTGTCATGTTTGCCCCTGTGTGTGATCATCAGGAGCAGTCCGGGCTTGTACGTTCCGTCAGGATGCAGCCGGTTGCTGAGGATTGAGGGGCACTGGTCACCACGGGCCCTTGGTGCAGGTGGCGTCCCGCAGGACGCCGGGCAGCGGCAGGGAAGGAGTAAAAAGGCACACAAGTGCCTGTTTTCGGCCAGGAGTTGAAGGGCGGCACCGACACCGGCACCAGCGCCCGCACCGGCACTCGCACCGGCAGCGGCACCGGCACTCGCGCCGGCACCGGCACCGGCATCCGCACCAGCACTGGCATCTGCACCGGCACCGGCATCGGCAGCGGCACTGGCATCGGCACCAGCACTGACACCGGCAGCGGCACCGGCGCCCGCACCAGCACTGGCAGCGGCACCGGCGCCCGCACCAGCACTGGCACCGGCGCCCGCGCCGGTACCGGCACTGGCATCGGCACGGTACCGGCACTGGCACCGGTACTGGCATCTCGTGGTGTGCAGGCGGGCTGTTGTTCTGTTCGGTGGTGATGGGGTGCGCTGAAGAGCGGGGCTGTGTTCGTTCCTGTCTTGCCCGCCGTGTGCCTGGGGGCTGTCTGGTCCGGGTTCCGGCCTGGTGCCTGGTGCCTGGTGCCTGGTGTAGGCGGCCGGTGTGCTGGGCAGGGCGCTGCCGGGTGTACGTGTGCATGTGTGCTGTGGTTCCTGGTTCGCCCGGGCGCTTTGTGTATGGGGCCGGTCCCTGAAGTGGTCTACTGCTGTTCGGGTGTGGTCATGGCGGTGTGGGTGGTTGTTTCGTTGGTTGTGGTGATGTCGAGAACGGATGGGCCGGGCTCGCTGGGGTGCTGTGCGCGGTTGGGTTCCCTGTCCGTAGGGCTGTATACCGTCCTCGTTGATGCCTCCAGGCGCCTTTGCGGTCCCGAGCCGGATGTTCCGGGAAGGGATATCCTTGGGTGGCAGAGGAGAATCCCGGCCCGATTACGGCGGGCCGGGATTCTGTGTTGTGCGCCTGGCCAATGGGCCCCGGCCCGATTACGGCGGGCCGGGGTTCTGCGGCATGCGCATCAGGGGGTTGGTGGTTTTAGTAGTCGCCGAATTCGCCGCCCTCGCCGAATTCGCCGCCCTCGCCCTTCTCGTTGTGGTGGCGCTTGACGACACGGAAGCTGGCGACGACTCCGTTCTTGACCTTCACGCCGTCATTCATCTTCTCGTGGTGCTTGCCCTTCTCGTGGTGCTCGCCCTTCTCGAAGTTCTCGTCCTCGTCCTTGCCCGGGCGGACGTTGTTGGCGGTGCTGCGGGGGCCGACGGTGGCGATGGGGGCGCCGTTGTCGCACACGGCTCCGCGGAAGACCTCGACTTCGTTGCGGCTGTCGTTGCGGATGTTGAAGCTCTTGGCGCCCAGGCCGCTGACAACGGTGATGCAGCCGTCGGGGCGGCCGGAGAACTCGCGCTCGTTGATGTGGATCCTGCCCTCCTCGTGGTGGCGCTTGCCCTCGCGCTCGTTGCCCCGGCGCTCGTTGCCCCGGCGCTCGTTGCCTTCGTTGCCCTTGCCTTCGTTGCCCTTGCCCGTGTTGCCGCCCTCCCCGCCCATGAGGGCCTGGGCGGGGACGGTGACCGGGGCCACCTGGGCCTGGGGGGTGGGGGCGGCGGTGGCGTAGGTGATGCCGGTCGCGGTCAGTGCCGCGGCGGCCGCGACGGCCGTGGCGATCGCTTGGGAACGGGTCATGATCATGTCGCTTGTTCTCCTTCTCGGACTCAGAGACAGTCCCGCTGTGACAGCCGGTGCGTGATTGAACGTACTAACGCCCCCCATTGCTGTCATGTCGAGCAAATCGGGACCCCCGGCTCCGTGGGGCTGATCGGGTGTGCAGAGCTCCTTTTCAGCACTCCGAACACAAGCTGATTATCCGTCAGAAATGCCTGGATTCTGGGAGATTGAACGTCCATTAGCCCTTGCAGGTGATCTTCTGACGTCTACTCACCCGCCGTGGCGGTGGGGCGCCGGGAAGTATCGGCAAGTCGCTGCTTGACATGTGGCCTGCCGTAGGTTCCAAGGAGGCCACGCGCGCGGCGGCTGTCCGACGGACGTGACCGCGCACAGCAGGGTTCGTCCGGGCCGGACGGTGACCAATACCGGCGGGCACGGCCTGCCCGCCGCGGCCCGGCCGACCGTCCCGAGGGCCCGGGCGGGCAAGCGCCGGGACCTGTCCGGGCACGCAGACCATCTGCGTGGACTGACCCGCCTCCTGCTGGGCACCGCCCACACGACCGGAACGACCGGAACGGCCGGGGCAGCCCGCTCGGGACGGTACGCGCACTGCGGCGGGACCGGCGGCGCCCGCCCGCCGAGGGGGCCGGGCGCCCGGCCTCGCCGCCGCCCGGCCTCGCCGCCGCCCCCTGCTGCGACGTCCTCGCCCGGCAGGCCGTCCGCGAGGAAGCGCAACGCCGCACCCTGGCCGCCTTCCTGGACGACCGGGACGCGGCGGGCAGGGGGCGCCGTCTTGGCGCTGTACGGGTACCCGGATGCTCATGCGGGTTGCGGCGCCGGTGCCGGGCGCAGCGACGCGAGCGGTGAGCGCCGGCCTTCTCCACCGCGCGCGGCATGAGGGTGCCGGCGGCGAGCAGCTCCGCCAGGTCCTCCCGCCGGCAGATGTCCGAGGCATGCCCGGGGCGGAGCAGTGTTTTGGCGGGGTTCGCGCTCGGCTCGGTGAACAGAGCGCGGCCGAGGAGGCACCGGACGACGAACGCGGTCATGGCCGCCTTCCCGCCTGGCTGGACGGGCGTGCCGAGGACTCCGGCGATCCGGTCCGCCGCCGGGCCGCCGGAGACCGGCGGACAGGGGAGCGCGGCTGCGCGAGGTCCACGTTCCGGCTGCCGCCGGACGCGGACGACAAGACGATGCGTCCGGCCCGGTCCCGGCCGGACGCGATCGGGCACACCGACCACGAGAAGCGGCTGTGGCGCCGGGGCTGCCCGCCGGCCGGGAGGCAGGGCCTGCCGCCACTCGCGTTCGTGTTCGCGGACACCACCTCCGTGAAGGCCGCCGGCACCGTCGCCGTGCCGGAAGAGACCGGCCCCCGCTACCGGCCCCCGCTACCGGGCGTCGCGCCGGGCACCCGCCACCGGGGGATCACCGCCCGGACCTACGCCAGGCCGTGCCCGTCCCCGTGCCCGTCCCCGTCCCCGTTCCCGTTCCCGTCCCCGTGCCCGTGCCCGTCACCGCCCTGGAGCAGCTCCAGAAGCACGGCGCGGGCGCGGTGGTGCGGCGGCGGTTGGGCCGCGAGGGCGAGCAGTGGCTGACAGCCGCGCTCGACAACCTCGATAGCGACGTCCTCTGCCGCCGCCAGACCGATCGCGCCGACGCGGAGGAGGAACGGTGCCGGGCCGCGGAGCCGGAGGCGCGGCGGGCGTGCTCACGGTGCGGGGCGAAGCTCACCGACCAGCGCTGGGAGGAGACCGCCACGCGGGGCTATGCGTGGCGGGCCGGTGATCCGTCCGCGTGCGGGAGCTGCCACGCCGACGACGTCGCCCGGGACGAAGCCGCCGCTGCAGCCGCCCGCCGCCAGGCAGCCGCGCCCCCGGAGGCAGAGCCCGCCCCGTTGCCTTTTTCGTGGCCCCGCAATGGGGCGCCTGGCCCCCGGGTCCGGTATGGCTGTGTGCCCCCTGTCGAAGTCGATGACCTGGGGGGTGTTGCCGCCGGGCTTCGGGGCACCGCTTGACCGCTGATGAGGGGCCTGACGACCGCCTGGTCCGGCGCAATGCCGGACCGCTTTGCGGGTGGGGATGTCTGCGTAACGTGGTTGCCGGCGTGTGGTGCCGCAGGGACGGCCGGGAGTTGAGGCGACGAGAGGCGAGGGGCACGCGCACATGGTCGACACGACCGCGACAGATCTCTTCCTCGGCCTGGACCTGGGCAAGCAGTTCCACCACGCCCACGGCCGGACCGAGGACGGCAGAACCGTGCATGACAAGCGGCTGCCCAACACCGAGCCGAAACTGCTGGAGCTGTTCACCAAGCTGGTGGCGAAGTTCGGCACCGTTCTGGTCATCGTGGACCAGGTTGCCAACATCGACGCGCTGCCGTTGACGGTGGCCCGCGCGGCGGGCTGCCGGGTCGCCTACCTGCCCGGGTTGTCGATGCGGCGGGCCGCCGACCTGCACCCGGGCGAGGCCAAGACCGATGCCCGCGACGCGTTCGTGATCGCCGAGACCGCCCGATCCATGCCGCACACCCTGCGCGCGGTGGACCGCGACGACGAGGTGCTGGCCGAGCTGACGATGCTCACCGGCTACGACAACGACCTGGCCGGCGAGGTCAACCGCACCACCAACCGGCTGCGCGGCCTGCTCTCCCAGATCCATCCCTCCCTGGAGCGCGTGCTCGGCCCGCGCCTGGCCTACCCCTACGTTCAGGCCCTTCTGGCCAGGCACGGCTCCCCGGCCAGGCTGAAGAAGCTCGGCCGCACGCGGTGCGAGGCTCTGCTGAAGGCACACGGCTCGCGCAAGGCCCACCACCTCACCACCGAGATCTATGACGCGCTCGCCGAGCAGACCCTGGTTGTTCCCGGCACCGAGGCGTCCGCGCTGATCGTGCCTGGCCTGGCCGCCCAGCTCGCCGCCGCCCATACCCAGCGTCAGGCCACCGAGCAGGAGATCGCCGCCCTGCTGGAGGCTCTCCCTCTTTTCCACCTCCTGACGTCCCTGCCCGGTCTGGGCGTCAGGACCACGGCCGCGGTGATCGTCGCGATCGGTGACGGCACCGGCTTCCCCACTGCCGGACACCTTGCCTCCTATGCCGGACTCGCCCCGGCCACGAAGTCCTCGGGCACCTCGATCCGCGGTGAGCACGCGCCGCACCGCGGCAACCGGCTTCTCAAACGTGCCTTGTTCCAGGCCGCGTTCGCCGCGATCGGCTGCAGGAGTGACCCGTCCTCCCGGATCTACTACGACCGCCAACGCGCACGCGGCAAGACCCATACCCAGGCCATCCTCCGCCTGGCCCGGCAACGCGTGAACGTCATCCACGCGATGATCCGCACCGACACTCTCTACGAACCACGCACCCCCGACGACATCGGCCTCGCCGCTTGAGACCCCCACCACCCCTACCTTCCAGGCCCCATCACACCCGCGCACCGGCACGGCCACTTCAGCCCTGCCGGCCCCCGCGCTGCCCATCAGGCACCCGATCCGCCGGGAACGTCCCGCGAAGCGGGACGTTCCCGGAAACCATGACCAACCCCCATGAACCAGCCCTGGCAGGGTTGACGAAACAGATAGGGGCACCCCCGGGGCCGGCGAGCCTCGTCGCGGCCTGTTCCGCCGGAGGGACCGACGAGGGCAAGCCGAAGGCACCCCCGGGCAAGCTCTCCGCCGTGGCGGTTCGCCCAGGGCGGCCGGCCCCTACCACACCAGGGCGGCGGCCACGGTCTCGAGGACGGCACGCTGCTGCGGGCCGATGGGCACGCCGGCCCGGCGCAGCGAGCCCAGCCCGGCGCCTTCGGCGCACAGCCCGCACAGCCCGCACAGCCCGCACAGCCCGCACAGCCCGCACAGCCCGCACAGCCCGCACAGCCCGGACAGCTCGCACAGCCGGCACAGCCGGCACGGCCCGCTCAGCCCGCACAGCTCGCACAGCCCGAACAGTCGGCACAGCCCGCACAGCCCGCACGGCCCGCACAGCCCGCACAGCCCGAACGGCCCGCACAGCCCGAACGGCCCGAACGGCCCGAACAGCCCGCACAGCCCGAACGGCCCGAACAGCCCGCACGGCCCGAACAGTCGGCACGGCCCGCACGGCCCGAACAGTCGGCACGGCCCGCACGGCCCGCACGGCCGGCACGGCCCGAACGGCCCGCTCAGCCCGAACAGCCGAACGGCCCGAACAGCCCGCACACCGGTATCGGACCGGCACCGATGAGAGAGCCCGGGGCCGAGGAACCGCTCGAGGACCAGACCACGCGGGATCGGGCCGAGGCCGGTGATGCCCCTGGCACAGGCGACGATCGAGCCAGTGATGGAACCACGACCCCTCCCACCCCGGCACCACCGCCCGCCGGGCCGGGTTCGCCAGGACCTCCTGGACCGACTGCCTCGCAGCCCGCGCCGCAGACGTGCGCCAGGCAGCATCCGCCGCGCCCCCACACCTGCCGTTTTCGGTACAGGCCCACTTTCCTGAAGCCCCGGGGACGTGCCGCTCACGGCCCAGGGGCCGGCATCGGCAAACTTCGGAAAAGCTTGAATCCGCCTAGGACCACGGGCCGGTGGCGCCCAGAGTGTGGCATGAAGACGACCGGGTGACGCAGGGGGTGTGATGACCACGCGCTTCGCAATCCTGGGGACCATCGAGGTACGGCGGAACGGGGTCCCCGTCGACGTGGGGCACGGGATGCAGCGCCGAGTGCTGGCGGCGCTGCTCGTCGACGCGGACCGGGCGGTGCCGGCCGACGCGCTCGTGGACCGGGTATGGGGGGCGGCCGAGCCGGCGTACGGCCGCCGGAAACTGTACGGATACGTCTCCCGGCTGCGGCGCGTACTGGCGGCCGACGGCACGGCCATCACACGGGAACAGAGCGGCGGCTACCGGCTGGCGGTCGAGCCCTCGGCGGTGGACGCACACCACTTCCGCGATCTGTCGGGCCGGGCCCGGAAGGCGGACAGCGACGGGCAGGCGGAGGCTCTGTGGCGGGAAGCCCTGGCACTGTGGCGGGGCAGCGCGTTCGCCGGGGTGGAAACCCCATGGTTCAACGCGCAGCGCCACCTCCTCGACGGCGAGCGGCTGGCCGCCCAGCTGGAGCTGGCAGATGTGCGGCTGCGCCTGGCGCAGCACGACGCGATGGTGAGCGAACTGGCCGCCCGGGCCCAGGCGTATCCGCTCGACGAACGGGTGACCGGGCAACTGATCCTGGCCCTGTACCGGTGCGGACGGCAGGCCGAAGCACTGCAGGTGTACGAACGCGCTCGGCGGCGGCTCGCCGACGAGCTGGGCGTCGACCCCGGCGCGGCGTTGCAGCGGCTGTACGAACGGATCCTCACCGGCGACCCGGAGCCGGCCGCGCCCCGCCCCGCTGCACCGCCCGCCACCACGAAGCCGGCCGGCAGGAGCGGCACGGCGGTGAACCCGCCGATGGCACGCCAGCTCGTACCCCGGCTCCTCCCGGCGGACCTGTCACTCTTCGTCGGCCGCAAGGACGAGGCGGACCAGGCCCGCCGGCTGCTCGGCGAAGAACGGCCCGGCCCGGTGATGCTGCTGGTCACCGGCCCCGCCGGAGTAGGCAAGACCGCCTTTGCCGTACACACGGGGCACCTGCTCGCCTCCCGCTTCCCGGACGGTCAGCTCCATGCGGACCTGCGGGGCTTCGGCGACGAGCCGGCCGACCCGTTCACGGTCCTGGGCACCTTCCTGCGCGCGCTCGGCATCCCGGGCGGTACTGTGCCCGCAGAGCTGACCGACCGCGTCCATCTCTACCGCACCCTGCTGGCAGGGCAGCAGGTCCTCGTCGTCCTGGACAACGCCGCCAGCGCCCAGCAGGTCAGTCACCTCCTGCCAAGCGGCGTGCGCTGCGCCACCATCATCACCAGCCGGACGACCATGGCGGAACTGTGCGGCCGCCGGCTCCCCCTGGGCATACTGGCCCCCGCGACGGGGCTCGACCTGCTGCGCGGGATGCTGGGCCGGGACCGGACCGACGCGGAGTTGGGGGCGGCCCGCTCCATCGTGGAAACCTGCGGCGGCCTTCCCCTGGCGGTATGGGTCGCCGGTGCACGGCTGGCCGCCCGACCGCACTGGCCCCTGGCCAAGGTGGCACGCGCCCTCGCCGACGAGCAGCGCAAGCTCGACGAGTTGGCCGTCGGCCACATCGCCGTACGGGCCAGCCTCGAACTGACCTACCAGCAGATGGCCGCGGCTACACAGCACGCCCTGCGGATGATCGCCCTGCTGCCCGGACCGGGCTTCGGCGCCTGGGCGCTGGCCGCGCTGCTGGACGCGGACCTGCCCCGGGCGGAGGCCGTCCTCGACGACCTGGTCGAAGTACACCTGGTGGAGATCGGTTCAACGAACGCCACCTCAATCCGCTACCAACTGCACGACCTGGTACGGATGTTCGGCAGGGAGCGAGCGGAGCAGGACGTCCCGGAACAGGAACGTACCGCCGCGCTCACCCGGTTGCTCGGGGCGAGCCTGCACCTCGCCGACCTCGCCGCCAACACCCTCAGCGTCGACTTCCAAGGCATCTCACAGCTGGACCTGGCCTCCTGGCGGCTGGCCGCGGCCGATCAGCTGCTCACCGATCCGCTGGCCTGGTTCAACGACGAACGCCAGTTCCTCATCAACGTGGCAGAGCAGGCGCTGGACGCAAGGGAAGGCGTCGCTCCCGCCGCCGGGCTGGCCACCGCCCTCACGACCCTCTTCCAGGTCGGCAGCCACTTCGACGACTGGGAGAGGCTCCAGAACCGGGCGCTCAAGGCGGCCCTGAGCAACAGCGACCGGCACAGCGCCGCGAAGGTCCACCGTTGCCTCGGCGAACTCACCACCATCCTCGACCGCTATCCGGAAGCACTGAACCACTTCGAGCAGGCCCTGCTGCTCGCCGAGGGCCAGGGGCCCACGTACCGGGCCGGCGCCACGGCCGGCCTGGCCTATGTGCACCGGCTCCTGGGCCAGTACTCCTTTGCCGTGCTCCATTTCGAAGAGGCCGCCGAACTCGCCGAATCGGCAGGAAACGTCAACTGCCTCGTCTACGCGACCAACGGCCTCGGCGTCATCGACCTCGAACAGGGACGCATTGAGGCCGCCGTCGCGCGGTTCACGAAGTGCCTCCAGGTCAGCCGGGTCGCGGGCTACCGGCCGGGGGAGGCCCAAGCCCTGCGATGCCTGGGCCAGAGCCATCGCGCACTCGGCACCTACCCGGCCGCCGCCGACGCCTACCGGAAAGCCGCCGCGATCAGCGAGGACCTCGGCGACCGCCTCAGCGCCACACACGCCACCTGCTGGCTCGGAGACATCCTGGTCCGGCAGGGCGAGCACGGGGAAGGACGCCGCCTGCTGGCCCGGAGCCTGTGGACCTACCGGGAATTCGGCAACCTCTGGGGCGAGGCGGCGACACTGTATGCGCTCGCCGGGGCACAACTCGCAGTGGGCCGCTCGGTACCCGCCCGCAGGCGCGCCGAAGCCGCCGTCAGGCTCTGGAGGCAGATCGGCTCCAGCAGGTGGCTGGCCGTCGGCCTCGACACCCTGGCCGAGGCACACGCCCTGGCCGGCGATCACACGGCCGCGGCTCGTGCCCGCGAGGAGGCCGAAGAGGTACGGACGGCTTGAGCCGGCCACCCCGCCCAGGACCCGATCACGCTGATCCGGACAACCGGCTTCGCTATCCGATGCCCTCTCGCACCGCTGACAACAGACCCTCTTGCCGGCGGTGCCGGGCAAGGCCCCACCCGGTCCACGCCCGGTCCACGCACCAGTTCTTGCAGCACGTCCGTGTCCAGGACCGGCCCTTGTGACCAGCCCACGCGGGGCTGAGCCGGGCTGATCCGTTCAGGTGCGCGGCCGGGTCCGTGGGGGAGCGGGCGCGCAAGGCGATCACCGGTGACTGGACTGCTGGCTGTGGACGCGGTGTGAGCTGCGGGTCTGTCACGTACCAGACCCGGTGACCAGTTGCAGCCGCCCTCCTGTGAGCGCTGGTCACTCGTCATCGGGGAGCACGGCGCGCAGGTCTGCGGCGCAGCTTTCCAGCCCGGCCACCGGCGCGGGGTCTGCCACCGGCGCGTCCTGACCGAACGCCTCCGCGAAGTCCCTGACGACAGCACCGGCTCCTTGCGCACCGAACTGCTCCCGCTCTTGGACGCCCCGTGGCAGATCCGCCGGCCCCTGTCACGCTTGGACTTGGGCCAGCAGGCCCCACGCCCAGTGCAGCCTTCGGGCCCTGGCCCGCAGCGAGGTCCCGCTCACCCACGGCGGCCTGAGCCCGCTCACCCCTGGCGATCGGTTGCCCACCTGCGCGACCTGCTCATCCAAGCCGGGATCCGGCCACCGGCCGACCGGCAGATGCCGCTGTTTCAGCGACACCCCCGGCGAGAGACTGCCGGAGCTGCGGGGGTGTCCGCTGCAGGCGTCGAGGCGCAGGGCGAGGGACGTGCCCGAGCCGGTCAGTGAGGCGATACCGAAGGGGCGCGCGCACAGATCCGCAGAGGTGCCCAGTTGCTCCAGGATGCGGCTTCCAGCCGTGCCTGCACCGGTGAGGCCACGGGTGCCGGGTGGCTGGTTCGAAGGCCGGCGCGGCGGGGCTGCCCACTGCACTCGGCCCAGTGGCGGAGTTTGCGGGACTCCCACGAAGAGCGGTCGCCCACGACCGTGCCTCCCTGACGTGCCCCGTCCCGGTCCCGGCACGCCAACGAACACTGACGAGCTGCTGAGGGTGATCCCGTTGGTGCAGGGCCGGTGCAATGCCACGCTCCTTGCGTTCCAGCACGCCGGACCGGGACGGCGTGCTGGAACGCGGCCCGCCTCCCGCCATGCCCGCCCATCAGCCGGCGGACCTGCGGGCCAGGGCGGACGACACCGTCACGGGTTCACCCGCACGGATGACGTACCTCAAGTCCCGGCCGGGCCCGGCTGGGTGAGGGGGCAGGTGAGAGGGAGGACCCGCTCGGTCAGCCGGCCGGTGAGACGGGTGGTGGTGAGGGCGGGCTCGGTGAGCCAGTCCGCGGCGGCCAGCTGGTCGGCCCAAGGAGCCAGTTCGCCGGGGCCGACGGCGCACCAGGAGGCGAGGTGGTCCAGGCCGGCGCCCTGGCCGCCGGGGCCCAGCCGTCCGTCAGGGGAGCTGTGGGCGGCCAGGACCAGGGCGAGCAGCCGGGGACCGGCGCCTGCTCTGGTCTTGCGGAGCTTCTTGTCCGAGACGACCTTCTGGGCCCACCCGGAGAGCTTGGGCCGCAGTTTCCTGCCGAACGTGAACGGTCCCGGCTTGTCCTTGTCAGGAACCAAGGAGGGGACGGTGATGGGGGTGGGGTTCTCGGGCCGGGAAGCGAGCAGGTCACCGGGGGTCCCGGGAAGGCGCAGCCAGCCGGAGCCGGCCAGCTGCGCGACCAGGTCTTCCGGCTCGCTCAGGCCCAGCCCGGTGAGGTCCTGGCCGACGAGGTTGCCCGTGCCGGTGTGCGCGGTGCGCAGCGTCAGCATCACCACCAGCAGGCGCGCCTGCGGACCGGGCAGCGGCGCGGTGTCGGTGACGTGGGCCAGGACGGACCGGGCGTGGTCCCACTGGGCGGGGCCGGTGAGCAGGCGGGTCACGGCCGGATCGTTGCTGCTCGTGGTCTGGCCGGTGCGCTGCTGGTGCTGGAGTCGGGCGGCGGTGGCGGCCTGCTCGGCACGTTGGGCCTCCAGCCGCAGGCGGGTGTCGCCGGTGGCCTCGGCCCAGGCCGCGAACGCGCCGGCCTTGCGGGTGTGCAGGTCGGCCAGGAGCGCCAGGTCGGGCTGGTCGCGCTGCTGGTAGGTGCGGAAGAGGTCGCCGAGTTCGATGAGTTCGTCCCGCAGGGTGATGGGCCGCAGATGGTGCGGGATGACGCGCTGGGCGATCTTCGCCTGCGGTGGGCGGCGCCGCACGGGTGCACAGCGGGGAGCCGGCACCCCCGTCCCGGCCGCGACCTGGTGGTCGGAGAACTGCGGCGTGCCCGCGCCTGCGCCCGCCGCAGCGGGGGCCGGGCGTTCGCAGGGCTGGGGCCCGGGGGCCTGGGAGATGGCCGCGGTCCTGGCCCCGGGTGTGGCGGCCGCGCACCGCGAGCAGCACTCCAGCGCCTGCCACCAGCGTCCTTCCCGGTCGGTGACCACGGCCAGGACGACCGGTCCGCCGCACCGCCAGGGTTCGGCACGCGCATTGCGGCCGGTGTCGGGCAGATGGGCGTGGCAGCCCTCGGCCCTGCACGCGCAGTACGCCCCGGGCTTGGGGGCGGGGGCGGCACGCAGGTGGGCCTTGAGGTGGGCGACCGCGGTTGCCCGGCCGGCGGCCGCAGAGGGAAGACGCTGCTCGGCGCAGGCGGGGCGGCTGCACGAGACGCGCACCGCCGCACTGCCCCGGCCGGCGGCGTCCAGACGCACTGTCCACCGGCGTCCCGGCACCCGCTCGTCCAGCTCGCTCCCCGCAGCCTGCGTCATCCCGCTCTTCCTCCCGTTCCGTGCCCTTGACTGCCGCCCGCTGTCTGCCGTGGCACGCGGCGGCGGGCCCCAGCGTATGCGGTACGGAGGGCGCAGACCGGTGAACTCGCCCTGCAGCGTGCGGCGGACTCGCAGCCTCGCGGGGTGTCGTCAACGGGCGGCGAACCAAGTGCCCTGCAGCCCGGCGTGAAACCCAGGCCGGGTACGGACGTCGCACGCTGCCACCGGCCCCGCCGCGCTGGACCGGACGCCGACCGAGGTCGCCGGGCGTTGCGGTGTCCTTCCCACGACGCTGCAACGGCCCGCACCGCATGAGTTCTCGCAACCCGGCCACAGCAGGGAGCCCGGCTGCCGGAAAAAAGGTTCTCCGGCACATCGAACCTCCCCCGGGCATTGCACATCTTCAGGTGCACAGGAGCGCACTGACCATCGCGCGCCGATTCGTATGCGAAAGGGGAACCGAAACTCCATGAAGAGCAAGCTGACCGCCGTGGCCCTTGCGGCCGTCGTCGTCGCCGGTACCGCCGCTGCCGCCATCCCGGCCTCGGCCGCCCCCGCCAAGGCCGAGCCGGCCCGCTGCCACACCGCCGACCTGAAGGCCGGCTTCGCCATGGGGGATGACGCGAAGCCGGAGATGGAGCAGACCGAGAAGCAGACCCAGGCGTACATCTGGTTCACCAACCGGAGCACGCGCACCTGCACCCTGTCCGGCTTCGCCGGTGTCGACATGACCGGCGCTCAGAACACCGACGGGACCTGGTCGCTGGCGCGCTCCTCCAAGAAGCCCGAAAAGATGATCCTGAAGCAGGGCGACACGGTGGACTTCAGCATCAGCCTGCTCCCGGTGGCCAGGTCCACGCCGCAGAAGGAGAAGTTCGTTCCGGTGAAGTTCCTGGTCACCCCGCCGAACGAGACGCAGCACTTCACCCTGAAGTGGCCCTTTGGCGGCCAGATCCTCAAGCAGGACGGTGCCACCCACCCGGCCACCTACCTCAACCCGGTCGGGCTGTAACCAACCGGACAGCCTCCGAGCTTCCCCTTTCGCCGCCGCTGGTGGCCACCGCAGGACTCCCCAAATGAGCTGAAGCCCCCGGGTGGTGCGGTGGCCACGCCGCATCCGCAGTGCACCCGGGAGCGGATGCCGCTCACCTCGCCTGTGGCCGGGAAACCGCGGTACCGAGAGCAGGATCCACAGGGCGAGAAGCAGCCCACACCCCCAGCAGCTCGCCGACGCCGACGACGGCGCCCGCTCCTGGTGGCAGTACGCGGCCAAAGCCGGCGACGAAAGCGGCCTCCTGCTGCCTGCACCTTCACCCTCTCTCACTCGGCGAGACCGACCCGGACACCGGCCTTCCCCCGCCCGGGCCCGGCTCTGCCGAACGGATCAGTGTGCTGCTCGCTGCCGCGTCCGGCATCAACCGCGGCGCGCGGACGACGCAGAACCGTGCAGCAGCGCAACCGCCACCGCTTCAAAGCCGCCAAGGCCACCGCACGGACGAGGACGGTAATGAGCACAGCCGCCCGGAGAAGGAGACCGACGAGGCGGTGCGAGGGCGCAGACGGCCACAGACCCTTCCCCGGCTTGCAGGGCCCTGGAATCACTCATCCGGCCTCCAAGGTGAAGCCGGGCATGGCCTGCATCATCGCCAGTGCGACCAGCTCGGCGCCGACGGGCTTGGGGGCGATCCCCACGGCCGGCCGCCAGGGCACGAGATGCGAAGACGCCGTCAGCACGTCGTCCCCCACGGCCGGCCGCCAGGGCGCGAGATGCGAAGACGCCGTCAGCACGTCGCCGGTCTTCACACGGAGTGCGGTCGCAAGGGTGTCCAACTCTGCCTTCACACACCGACGTCAAACGCCCTCGCCCCATGCGCGCAGCCAGTCCCTCGGGAGCCGACCGGCCTAAGCTCCGGTCATGCGAGAGGAAACGACAGGTCTGGTCCAAAAAGGCATCAACTACGACACCGGCACCAACTACGCTGAAAGCGGCTTGTCACGCGAGCAAGTGCCCAGCGGCCTGATCCGCCGGCACATGGCGGTCATCCGCAACGACCTGAACTGCACCTCGGTCAACCTCTTCGGCACCGACATCAGGCGGCTGACCGAGACCGCCGGTGCCGCCCTGGACCTGGGGTTGCACGTCAGCCTGCAGCCCCGGCTCATAGAAGCCGAGCCGGACGCGATGCTGCAACACCTCGCGGCAGCCGCCACGGCCGCCGAAGAACTGCGAAAGCGGCACGGCCAGGTCACCCTCAATGCCGGCTGCGAGCTGACAGTCTTCGGCTCCGGAATCATCCCCGGCGGCACTCACACGGACCGGTCCGCCAAGCTGGCCGACCCGCAGTGGTGGCCGCGTCTGCCGCAGTTCAACCAGGAGCTGAACGACCTGCTCGCACGCGCTCGTGATGTGGCCCGGACGCACTTCGGCGGCCACCTGACCTACGGAGCAGGCCTGTGGGAGGAGGTGGACTGGGACGGCTTCGACATGGTGGGGCTGAATTACTACCGGATGGCCTACAACGACGCCGACTACGCCACCAACCTCCGGCGATTCCATCAACACGGCAAGCCCATAGTGATCACCGAGTTCGGCTGCTGCTCCTTTGACGGCGCCGCCGAGATGGGCCCGGCCGGATACGGCATCATCGACTGGACCGCCAATCCCCCCAAACTGGCAGGCACATTCACCCGCAATGAGCAGGTGCAGGCGGACTACCTGTCACAACAACTGGAACTCTTCGCAGCCGAGAGGGTCTACGGGGCGTACGTGTTCGAGTTCATCGCGCCGAAGCCGCACTCACCCGACCCGCGCTACGACTTGGACATGGCCGGCTTCGGCATGGTCAGGGCGACCGGGGACGGCTGGGAGCCGAAGGCCGCGTTCCACGAACTGGCCAGGCTCTACGGCTCCCACTGAACCCGCAGCCACCTCGCTGCGAAAGGCAGGCACCCCCGGCAGCACACTTGCCCCTTGGAACAGATCATCCAGCAGCATGGGGCAGTAACGGCGTGCCTGCAACCGAAACTGGAGCGCGGGGCCTCGGCCGGGCCCTGTGCTGGCTACGCTGCCGGCCATGATCAGCGACATGACCCCTGAGCCCGCCATCCTTGACGCCGTGGAGCTGACTTCCGATCCGGAGCTGGAGGTCCGGTTCGCGGAGTCGGCCCACCAGATCCTGGCGGATCTGGTCAGTGGAGGTGCCGCCCTGGGCTGGGTCGAACCACCCTCGCGGGATGAGGTGGCCGAACTTCTCGGCCACGTCGTCTTTGCCGTGCAGGCCGGTGAAGCGGCCCTGCGCGCCGCTTACCTCGACCGTCGGCTTGTCGGGCTCGGGTACTGGCTCCGCTACGCCCGACCGACCCATCGGCCGCACGCCGACCTGGAGAAGATCGCGGTAGAGGCTACTGCCCATGGCCGTGGCGTCGGCCGGGCACTGACCGCTGCCCTGATCGCTGACGCCCAGGAAGCCGGGGTCGAGGTCCTCACCCTGGACGCCCGTGGCGACAACACCAACGCCCTGCGCCTCTACCGGTCGCTGGGCTTCACCCAGTACGGCCGCCTGCCCGGCTTCGTCGCCGTCGGCGAACGCCGCTACGACAAGGTCTTCTACATGCTCGACTTCCGCCGGCAAGGCTGACCACTGCCACGCACCAAGACCTGCCGGCGTGCCACGGCCTGGACGTACCCGGCGAGTTCGGGCGCGGCCGTGGCGAGGATGGCGCCGAACTGGTCTGTTGACTGCACTATCGAAGGGCGTGAATCGACTCGGCGGTGATTCCCCGTCGAAGATCGCTGCATGTTTGTAAACGAAGCATCCGCACCGGGACGTGATGGATGGGCGGGTTCGGCTGCCGCAGATCGGGGCGGTGCTTGCTGGTGACAGCCCGTCGCTTCCGTGGGTTGTGGTGGATGGTGCGCGTCAGGAGACCGTGCCGGTCAGCGACTACTTGCTGGACCGGATGCTCGGTGATGTGAGCCCGCTGACCTGCCGGAGCCATGCGTATGACCTGCCCCGCTGGTACCGGGCGCCGTGGGCAGTGGATGTGGGGTGGGAGCGGGCTACCGAGTCGGAGACGGCTGTCCCGGTGGGCTGGCTGCGATCGGCCCGGAACCCGCAGCGGGAGCGTAAACGCGGTGCATACCAGCCCGGTACGGTGAATGCGATCATGGGAAAGCCGGCGCTGCGATCTGGGTACGCGCCTGCCAGCATCGCGCACAAACTGTCGGTGCTGCACGGCTTCTACGCGTTTCACCTGCATTATGGCCGGGGTCCGGTAGCCAATCCGGTCCCTGCGAATCCTGCCCGCCGTGCCGCGCTCGCGCACCGGTCGCCGGTCGAGGAACGAGTCCGGTATCGGCGCGGCCGGATGCGGCCGAAGATCCCGGCTCGTCAGCCGCGAGCGATTCCCGACGATCAGTGGAACGCACTGTTCCAGCAGATGCGCTGTACCCGTGACCGGGCCCTGCTGGCGTGCTCCATCTCCTCCGCCTGCCGTGCATCGGAACTGCTGGGTGTACAGCTCGGCGACACCGAGTGACAAAAAGGCCAGCTTTGGGTGATTTCCAAGGGCACCCGAGCACGCGAGCCCGTCCCGCTGTCGCCGGAGGCACTGGCGTATCTGGCTGCCTATCTTGACGAGAACCGGGCGTCGGCGTCCCTTCCCCGACGATGTCGCCCGCGCCCTCGCCCACCCCGACAACCTGGCCCGCCTGGCGACCGGCGACCCGGGCGACAGAGGCCTGCGGGATGCCTTGGGAGATGCTCGTCTTCACCGGCCGGCGTTGCAAGGAAGTCCTCAACGCCCGCTTGAAATGCATCAGCCGCCACAACGGAGTCCCGCTGTTCTGGCACGACCAGACGAAGGTCGGCAACCTCGACGCCGCGATCCGCATCCCCGAACGCCTCTACCAGACCATCGAGCGACGGCAGGCCACCACGATCGCAAGGTTCGTCCAGCGGCAGGGACGCGAGCCGACCGCCGAGGAGAGGTCGCAGATCGCGCTCTTCCCTCGTCTGACCGCCAACCGCGGGTGCCTGAAGGGCGTGAGCTACGGATGGTTCCACCGCCTCTTCCGCACATGGGTGACCACCCTCGACATCGGACACTCCGTCCCGCACCGGACGCGGCACACCCTGGCCACCCAACTCCTGCGCAACGGCGCGGACCTCACGCACGTCAAGCGCTACCTCGGCCAGGTCTCCGAGCGGATGGCAGAGCACTACGTCCATCTCGCCCACACCGACCCCCGCCTCGACGACGCGCTCAACGCCATCTGGGTCGCCGGTCCGGGCGCTGCGGAACCGGGGACGTTGCTGACCACCGGCGAGCCGATGACCAGGGAAGAAGCCGAAGCCATGCTGGTCGATCTCACCCGCAGGTCGACACCGGCCGAAGGAGGTTTCTGCACCTTCCAGCCCGTCGTCGACGGCAACGCCTGCCCCTGGAAACTCAACTGCCACAACTGCGACAAGTTCGTCATGACCGGCGCCGACCTCGTCTACTGGCACCGCAAGCGGGAACAGTGGCGGATGCTTGCCGAGCGGGCCCCGGACAGCACAACCGCCGATTACCTGCACGAGATCTTCGAGCCCACCGCTCGGGCGATCACCGGCTTGGAAAGAGCGCTGGAAGCCGTCGGCCTCCTCGAGGAAGCCCTCGCACTCGACCTACGGCGGCCCCAGGACTACTTCGGCCGTGTCTGGAGCACCGCCTTCCGGGCCCAAGAACTTGCCCGCGAAGACAACACCGGGGAGGCAGCATGAGCTCCGGGCCTGAATCCACCAGGGCCGCCATCGCGGCCCGCAGGCAGCAGACCCAGGACAAGCTCGCCCAGGTCGAGAAGGCCACCGGTCAGCTCCGCCGCGAACGCCGACGTCTGACGGCCCGGGCCGTCGCTGAACGAGCCGGGGTGTCCGCCACGTTCCTCTACGAGAACACAGACGCTCGCGCCCTCGTGAAGTCCGCTGTCGCCGACAGTCGCAGTCGGCATGACCGACTCGGGCAGGAACAGCACGACCGGATCGAGGCGTCCTGGCGGGAGCGGGCCCTGAACGCAGAGTCCGAGCTGACCCGCACCCAGAAGGAGGTCTTCGCCCAGCGGCAGCGGATCGGCGAACTCATGGGCCAGCTCCGTGACTTCGACCAGATGGTCCCCGGCGAGTTGGTCCAGCAGCTGTCCACCGAGAACACCACCCTCAAACACCGCGTCCACCAGCTTACCCAGGAGCACCGCAGGCTCCAGGAGCGGCTCGAAGGCGCCCGTTCCAACCTCCGATTCGCCGAGAAACGCATCGCCGACCTCGAAGCCCAACT
>NZ_JBIBVN010000027.1:0-31777 GCF_043080425.1 Streptomyces sp. NPDC015032
TCAGACTCTTTCGTGTCCGATTCCCGGTCGAAGCGGGGCTGCTTTCCAGTTCTTCGCTTTCGCGTTTCCCTTTCCGGCGAGTCCGACTCTATCAGTCCTTTTCATTTCCCTTGACCAACCTCCTGCAGGCATGCAGGTGCCGATCCGGGTTAGGGTCAGGGCTTAAAAGTCGCTGCCAGCCCTCGACATGAAGTCGTGCTGAGGCAAGGCAGGGGTACGACAGTACAGGCAGCCGAGAGTCGAGGCAAATCGTTTCCGGTGCTCTTCCGGGGTCGCGAACCGCCAGGACTCGGGCAGAACCGGAACTTCTTATGACTTAGTCTGCTGAACAGCACGCCGTCGTCTGCAAGCCGTGACGGCGCCATTCGAGCTCCACCCCTGGGAGGTTCCCCATGACCACTGTGACGTCCCCCCTTGCCGGACGTGCCATCGGGCTCGCCGCCGTGCCGGACCCGGTCTTCTCCGGCGCGATGGTCGGTCCTGGAACCGCCGTCGATCCCGTGCGCGAGCCGTCCGAGGCAGTGTCGCCGGTCGACGGCATCGTTGTCTCCCTGCACCCGCACGCGTTCGTCGTCGTCGACGGGCACGGGCACGGAGTGCTCGTCCACCTCGGCATCGACACCGTTCAGCTCAATGGCGAGGGCTTCGAACTGCTCGTGAACAAGGGGGACACGGTCACCCGCGGTCAGGGGATCGTGCGGTGGGACCCCGCGGGCGTCGAGGCGGCCGGCAAGTCGCCCGTGTGCCCGATCGTCGCGCTGGAGGCCACTGCTGACTCCCTCTCCGATGTCCGCGAGGACGGCGACGTCAAGATCGGCGACACGTTGTTCGGCTGGCAGTGACGGACTCGGCGCGATGACGGCCGACTGGATATCCACCGCGGAGGCACGGACCGCCGCACAACCGGGGACGGGTGAAATGGAGACAACGCTGCGAGGCGTCGGTGTGAGCCACGGCGTGGCGATCGGCGAGGTGCGTCATATGGGTACGGCGGTGCTCGAACCGCCGGCCAAGCAGATCCCGGCCGAGGAGGCGGAGCGCGAACAGGGGCGCGCTCGCCAGGCTGTGGAAGCGGTGGCGGCCGATCTGATCGCACGCGGCAACCTTGCCGGTGGCGAGGCTCAGCATGTGCTCGAGGCTCAGGCCATGATGGCGCAGGACCCCGAGCTGATCGCTGATGTGGAGCGGCGCATCGCCGTCGGCAGCACCGCCGAACGCGGCGTCTACGACGCGTTCGCCGCCTATCGGGCGCTGCTGGCCAACGCCGGTGAGTACCTCGCGGGGCGGGTCGCCGACCTCGACGACGTCCGCAACCGGATCGTGGCTCGTCTGCTCGGTGTACCGATGCCCGGCGTGCCGGACAGCGACGAGCCCTACGTGCTGATCGCCAGGGACCTGGCGCCCGCCGACACGGCGCTGCTCGACCCCGCTCTGGTGCTCGGCTTCGTGACTGAGGAGGGCGGGCCCACCAGCCACAGCGCGATTCTGGCGCGGGCACTCGGTGTGCCTGCCGTGGTGGCGCTTCCCGGGGCCGGTGAGCTGGCCGAGGGCACAGTCGTCGCGGTGGACGGCAGCACCGGTGAGATCTTCGTCGAGCCCAGCGACGAGAAGCGCGCGGAGCTGGAGAGCGCCTCTGCCGCTCGCAAGGCCGCACTGTCCGCTTCGACCGGCCCTGGGGCGACCTCCGACGGTCACAAGGTCCCGCTGCTCGCCAATGTGGGTGGGCCGGGCGATGTACCCGCTGCCGTCGAGGCCGGTGCGGAGGGTGTGGGGCTCTTCCGTACCGAGTTCCTGTTCCTGGACGACAGCAAGCAGGCACCGTCCGAGGAGAAGCAGATCGCGGCGTACCGGGTGGTGCTCGAGGCGTTCCCCGAGGGGCGTGTCGTGGTGCGGGTGCTCGATGCCGGTGCCGACAAGCCGCTCGAATTCCTGACGCCGTCGGACGAGCCCAACCCGGCCCTGGGTGTGCGGGGGCTGCGGAGCCTGCTGGATCACCCCGAGGTGCTGCGGACCCAGCTGACCGCGCTGGCGAAGGCGGCCGAGGGGCTGCCTGTCCATCTTGAGGTCATGGCCCCGATGGTGGCCGACCGGGCGGACGCGAAGGCCTTCGCTGATGCCTGCCGTGAGGCCGGGCTGACGGCGAAGTTCGGCGCGATGGTGGAGATTCCGTCAGCCGCATTGCGGGCGCGCTCGATCCTGCAGGAGGTCGAGTTCCTCTCGCTGGGTACCAACGACCTGGCGCAGTACACCTTTGCCGCCGACCGTCAGGTGGGTGCGGTGTCGCGGCTGCAGGACCCCTGGCAGCCTGCGCTGCTCGATCTGGTCGCACTGTCGGCGGAGGCGGCCGGGGCCGAGGGCAAGAGTTGTGGTGTCTGTGGTGAAGCCGCCTCCGATCCGCTGCTCGCCTGTGTCCTGACGGGGCTGGGTGTGACGTCGCTGTCGATGGGTGCCGCGTCCATTCCTTATGTCCGCGCGACACTGGCGAAGTACACGCTCGCGCAGTGCGAGCGTGCCGCTGCTGCCGCACGGGCGGCTGACTCCGCCGAAGAGGCGCGGGTGGCGGCTCAGGCCGTGCTGTCGGGCGAGTAGCACCGCGGCTTCTGTGACGAAGGGGCTCCCTGCCGATGGTGGCGGGGAGCCCCTTCGGCCTGTCAGTGGTGCGTCTCCGGCTCGTCCGCCCCGATGTCGAAGCCCGCGCAGTACTCCACGTGTGACTCCGGGGCGACGGGTTCGCCGGTGTCGGCGTCGGTGCAGTAGGCGCTGAAGACCTCGCCGGCGGTGAGCGGGACCAGGATGCCGCGGGCCAGCCGCCAGCCGTGGACCCGGTCCTGGGTTCCGGGGCTGCTCGTACGGAGTACGACTCCCACGGACTTTTCGAGGGCGATGCCGACGGCGAGCACCGTCACGAACTCGGCTCCTTCCGCTGTTTCGAGGCGGGCGGGCCCCGTGGTGTCGCGCTCGGTGTGCAGGACGGCGAGCAGGTGCTCGGTCTCGGTGGGAGTGCTGCAGACGAGATGATGGGTGCCGGGACCGGCCGTCTCCAGCATGCGCAGCAGGAGATGGGAGGCTCGGTCGAAGGCGGCGTGGCCGATGTCCTGTCCGCAGTCGGCGCAGGCTCCGAAGCCGGCCAGTGTCATCGTGGCGTATTCCCAGGTGGCCCGGCGGACGGCTCGGCTGACCAGGAGTGGGATCAGTGCGTCGATGGGTTGCCCGGTGTACGTGACGGTGGCACCGACCGAGGCGATTTCGGCGGTGAAGCGGCTGCGACTGGCAGGGGTGTCGGGAGCAATTCCGGATTCGGTGCAGAACTCCGCGTACTCCTCGGGGTCGAAGAGGGCGACCGTGGCGTGCATGCCCTGTGCGGCAAGGGCCTTCAGCAGGCCCTCGACCTGCTTTAGATAGACGGTGTGGTCGTCGAATGTGAAGGTGCGG
The DNA here is from genome assembly GCF_043080425.1 of Streptomyces sp. NPDC015032. Taxonomy (NCBI): domain Bacteria; kingdom Bacillati; phylum Actinomycetota; class Actinomycetes; order Kitasatosporales; family Streptomycetaceae; genus Streptomyces; species Streptomyces sp. NPDC015032. The sequence goes on from NZ_JBIBVN010000027.1 coordinate 3,433, forward strand.
TAGCGCTGCATCGCCGCGAAGTCCTGCTCATCGGCCAGGAGGCCGATGGTGCTGGGTGCTTCGCGGCGCAGTGTGCGTCGCATGGATGCCCGGGACCGCCCGGGCCCGTCGGTCCCGGCGGCCTTGTCCTGCTTGGTGTTCCTGGCGTGCGCCATGATTCCCCCAGTGCGCTGTCGAACATTGCTCACTCAGAGTAATCAGAGGCGCTGACAGTGCGGTTGGTCAGTGCCGCTTGCGGGCGAGGTCCTCGTAGAAGTGGAGGAGTTCGACGTTGTCGATCGAGCCGGGATTGACCGCCTTGGCCAGGGCTGTGCCTTGCAGGAGGCGTTTGACCGGAACCTCGATGCGCTTGCCGGTGAGGGTGTGCGGAATGCCGGGCACCTCGATGATCTCGTCCGGGACATGGCGCGGGGAGAGGTTCGCACGGATGGTCTGCTTGATGCTGTCGCGCAGGTCGTCGTCGAGCGCGGCGCCGTCGGCGAGGTGGACGAAGAGCGGCATCCAGTACCCGCCGTCGGGTTCCTCGAGGCCGATGACGAGGGACTCGCGGATTTCGGGGAGCCGTTCGACGGCTTCGTAGATGTCCGCGGAGCCCATCCGTACACCCTGGCGGTTGAGGGTGGAGTCGGAGCGTCCGTGGATGACGACGGAGCCGTGTTCGGTGATGGTGATCCAGTCGCCGTGACGCCAGACTCCGGGATACATGTCGAAGTAGCTGTCGTGGTAGCGGCTGCCGTCGGGGTCGTTCCAGAATCGGATCGGCATGGAGGGCAGGGGTGCGGCGACGACGAGCTCGCCGACCTCGCCGATGAGCGGCTTGCCCGCGGGATCCCAGGACTGGAGGTCCGTGCCGAGGCACGGGGCCTGGAGCTCGCCGATGTGCACGGGGAGGGTGGGGACCGCGCCGGCGAAGCAGCTGCAGACGTCGGTGCCGCCGCTGACGGAGGCGATCCACAGGTTGTCGTCCACCTCGTCGTGGAGCCAGCGGAATCCGTCGGGCGGGAGCGGGGAGCCGGTGGTGGCGACGCACTGGACCCGGGAGAGGTCGAAGTCGCGGCCCGGGTGGACGCCGGCCTTGCGACAGGCCATGACATAGGCGGCGGAGGTACCGAAGAGGGTTGCTCCGGTCTGTTCGGCGACGCGCCATTGGGCGCTGATGTCCGGGTAGCCGGGGCTTCCGTCGTACAGCACGAGTGTCGTGCCGGTCAGCAGACCGGAGACGAGGAAGTTCCACATCATCCAGCCGGTGGAGGTGTACCAGAAGAAGCGGTCGTCGGGGCCGAGGTCGCAGTGGAGTCCGACCTGCTTGAGGTGTTCCAGCAGGATGCCGCCCTGGGACTGGACGATCGCCTTGGGAAGTCCGGTGGTGCCGGAGGAGTAGAGCACCCACAGGGGATGGTCGAAGGGGACCTGTTCGAAGACGGGCTCGGTGTCCGTCGCCGTGAGGGCGGACCACTCCAGGGCGCCCTCCGGTGCCTCGGTGCCCAGCAGCGGGATGTGGACGACGGCGCGCAGGGTGGGGAGTTCGCGGCGCAGCTCGGCGACCGTGTCGGCTCGGTCGTGTTCCTTGCCGCCGTAGCGGTAGCCGTCGACGGCGAAGAGGACGACGGGTTCGACCTGCTGGAAGCGGTCGAGAACGCTGCGGGCGCCGAAGTCGGGGGCGCAGGAGGTCCAGACGCCGCCGACGGCCGCGGTGGCGAGGAAGGCGACGACCGCCTGGGGGATGTTGGGGACGTAGGCGCTGACGCGGTCGCCCGGTGTGACGCCGAGGGCGCGGAGTTCGGCGGCGAGCGATCCGACCCGTCGGCGGAGTTCGGTCCAGGAGATGGGGACCTGGGTGTGGGTCTCGTCGACGTGGATCAGGGCGGGGGCGTCGGCGCGCAGGGGGTCCTCGGCGGTGCGCAGGGCGTGTTCGGCGTAGTTGAGGGTGGCGCCGGGAAACCACTGGGCGCCGGGCATGGTGCGGTCGCCGATGACGGATTCGTACGGGGTGGAGAACCGTACGTCGAACCAGTCGGCGACGGCCCGCCAGAAGGTGTCGAGCTCGTCGACCGACCAGCGGTGCAGCGCCTGGTAGCCGCCTTCGGCCGGTGCCCCGTAGCGCTCGGCCGCCCAGTTCTGGAAGCGGGTGACGGCGGCGGCCGCGATGCGGTCGGGGCCGGGCTGCCAGAGGGGGGCGTCGTTGGCTGCTGCGGTCATGGCGGCTCCCTGACTGTACGGGTACGCGGGATGGGTGTGGGTCGCGCGCACACGTGCTGGGGTGTACGCATGAGGCGGCTTTTACGGACGATGCCATGTGATCGTCTTTCGCACCAGGGTTCGTCAGCCATGGTCGCGTGTCCGGCCATGTGGTCCGGCCACGGGTGAACGGAAGTTGAACGGTGCCCGCACCCGCCCTGTCGGGTGGCAGGGTGAGCAGCATGAACGGTCGTGACCTGGTGCGCTCGGTGAAGATGGTCGGTTCGGTGCGGGGGCTGCGCACGGTGCGCTCCTCCTGGCGGCGCCGAAATGCGGATGCGCGGGCGCTGCCCCGGCGCGGTGCGGAGCGGGCGAGAGTGCCGGGCCTTGTGGTGGGGGCCGAGCCGGGGCCGGGCGGGGGTGTGGTGCGGTTCGCGCGTTCGGAGTTGAGGATCCGGGTGGCGGTGGGCGGGGCGGTGTTCTGGGGCTGGGACGGGGCGGACCCGTTGCCGTCGTACGCGTTGCCCGGCGCGGCTCCGCAGGCGGATCCGCGGGCCGGGCTGGAGCCGGACAAGGACGGCGGCTGGCAGGTCGTCTCGGAGCGGCTGACCGTCGCGGTGTCGCGGCACGGGGCCGTGGAGCTGCGTACACCGGGTGGCGTGGTGCTCCGGCGCGAGCTGCCGCCGCGCTGGTGGGAGCCGGTCGCGGGCGGTACCGCACGATGGGTTCAGCGGTCCGAGGTACCGGCGGATGCCCGGTTCTTCGGGCTCGGTGGGCGGGCGTCCGGGCCGCGGCTGCGGGACGGTGTGTACCGGCTGTGGAACACCGATCCCGGTGGGCGCTTCGGGCCCGATGACGATCCGCTGTACTTGACGATGCCGGTGCAGCTGGTGGTCTCCGACGCGGGGACGCATCTGCTGTTCCACGACAATTCCTGGTCGGGACAGGTGACGCTGCGCGAGGGCGAGGAGGGCGCGGGATCCGGCCATGACCGTCCGGGAATGTGCGAGGTGCGGATGGACGGGGGGCCGCTGCGCTGCTGGGTGACGGCCGGTACGCCGGCCCGCGTGTTGCAGAGCTGGACGACGCTGACGGGTGCGCCCGCGCTGCCGCCGTCCTGGGCGCTGGGTCCGCAGCATGCCCGTTGGGGGGTCGGGAGCGAGCGGGAGGTGCGCCGGGTCGTCGCCGGGTACCGGGAGCGGGGGCTGCCCCTGTCCGTGCTGCATCTGGACATCGACCACTACGACGCGCACCGGGTGTTCACGGTCGACCGCGAGCGCTTTCCCGATCTTCCGGGGCTGGCGAAGGAGTTGCGGGAGGACGGGGTGCGGCTGGTGTCGATCGTCGATCCTGCGGTGAAGGCAGAGCCCGGATATGCGGTGTTCGACACAGGTGCGGCGGTCGGGAGCCGTGGGGCGTTCGTCCGGGACGCGCGCGGACGGGTGGTGCGCGGGGAGATGTGGCCGGGTGAGTGCGTGTATCCGGACTTCACCGATCCGCGGGTGCGGGAGTGGTGGGGCGGTTTGTACGAGGAGCGGTGCGCGCAGGGGTTCTCCGGTGTGTGGCACGACATGAACGAGCCGGTGTCGTTCGCGGCGTTCGGGGATCCGACGCTGCCGCGGTCGGCGCGGCACTGTCTGGAGGGCCGCGGGGGTGATCACCGCGAGGCCCACAATGTGTACGGGCTCGCGATGGCGCGTGCCGGATACGAAGGTCTCCGTCGGCTGCGGCCGCAGACGCGTCCCTTTCTGTTCTCGCGTTCCGGCTGGGCGGGGATGCAGCGGTACGGGGGGACCTGGTCCGGAGATGTGGAGACCGGCTGGCCCGGACTGCGGGCCTCGCTGGCGCTGGTGCTGGGGCTGGGGCTGTGCGGGGTTCCGTATTCGGGTCCGGATGTGGGCGGGTTCGACGGGGAGCCGTCGCCGGAGCTGTATCTGCGGTGGTTCCAGCTGGGTGCGTACCTGCCCTTGTTCCGCACCCACGGGGCGATCGGCGCGGGGCGGCGGGAGCCGTGGGAGTTCGGGCCGTGGGTGCTGGAGCACGCGCGGGCCGCATTGCAGGAGCGGGAGCGGCTCCACCCCTACTTCGTGACGCTGGCGCAGCTGGCCGGGCTGACCGGGGCGCCGTATGTGCGACCGCTCTGGTGGGGCGCGCCCGGTGAGCGGTCGCTGCGGGAGTGCGAGGACGCGTTCCTGTTGGGTGACGCCCTGCTGGTGGCGCCTGTGCTGGAGCGTGGCGCGGACCGCCGGGCGGTGCGGCTGCCGCGGGGGCGTTGGTACGACACGGCGACGGGTGAGGTGTACGAGGGGCCCGGTCAGGTGTTGCTCGATGCTCCGTTGTCGCGGGTTCCGGTGCTGGCCCGGGCGGGTTCGGTGCTGCCCGTGCGGGGCGCGGACGGTGGTGTGGAGCTGGAGGTGTGGGCTCCGGCCGCGGGGCGCAGTGGTGGTGGCCTGGTGGTCCGGGACGCGGGTGACGGCTGGGAGCGGGCGGAGGTCGAGCGGTATACGTCGCGGCTGGTGGACGGGGAGGTTGTGGTGGAGCGGGAGGGTGTGGAGGGGCCGGTGAGCGGTCCGGTGCGCGTGCGCGGGCTGTGAGGCCGGGCGCGGCGTTCCGGAAGTGCCCCCGGGCCGGTCAGCAGTAGCCGCCGTCGAACCATGTGCGTACGGCCCGGGTGTGCAGGGGGAAGGCGAGCTCGGTGGGTGTGCGGAGCAGGTGGAAGCCGGAGGTCTCGTCGGTGGGCGCGGAGGGCGGGAGGCTGTCGGCGGGGCGTTCCGGGAGCAGGCCGAAGAGGAGCAGGTGACCGTCCGGGGCGCTGAGAGCCTGTCGGGTGATCTTCGATCGGGTAGCGGACGCGGTCTGGTGCGTGCGATTCCAAGGCGCCGGGATGTCCTCGGATGGGGTCTCCCCTGCTCGAACGAAGCCGAGAGCTTGGGATGGGGTCTCCCCTGCTCGAACGAAGCTGAGAGCTTGGGGAAGGAGCTACTTGGGCATTTCGGCAACGCGGGAAGCGTGCGTGCCAGGGCGTGGCCGCCCGATCAGAGGTCACCCGACAGGCTCTGAGGGCGTCGGCCAGGCGTACGTCCTCTTCGCCGGCTTCGATGCCGGTCTCCTCGCGCAGTTCACGTACGACGGCGTGTTTCCAGTCCTCGTCGTGGTCGATGAAGCCGCCGGGGAGCGCGAGGCCGCCGCGGTGGGGCGGGATGGTGCGGGTGATGACGACGAGGCCGGTGCCCTCCCGGTCGGTGGCGGGGAGCAGCGCCACGGCGACCGGCAGCGGGTTGTGGTAGGCCGTGTCTCCGCAGGCGGCACAGGTGCGGGGCCGGGCGGCGGAGGTCGCCGAAACGGCGAACGGTGCTCCGCAGCTGCCGCAGTGGGAGCCCTTGGCCGGCTTCTCGGGGTTGCTCATGGGGGCGGACACGCGCGGACTGTATCCGATCGCCCACCGGGCGCACCGCTCTGCTGGATTATGTGCTCATGACAGTCTTTGCTTCGGCCTTCCGCGCCCTGGCCACTGCGGCCGCCGCCCTGCTCGCCGTCGCCGCCACCGCCCCCATGGCGCAGGCGAGACCCGAGCCGAAGGCCCCCGAGGAGTTCGTCGCGCTGCGCTCGGTGGATCCGACGATCATCCAGGAGATGCGCTATCCCACCGCGCACAACTTCATGGGTGTGCCGGTGGACGGCTACCGTCAGCCGCTCTGCATCCTGACCCGGCCCGCGGCCCTGGCCCTGCACCGCACGCAGACCCGGCTGCTGAAACAGGGCTACTCACTGAAGGTGTACGACTGCTACCGGCCGCAGCGGGCAGTCGACCACTTCGTACGGTGGGCGAAGGATCTCCACGACGAGACCATGAAGGGCGAGTTCTATCCGCGCGTCGACAAGACACGTCTGTTCGCCGACGGTTACATCGCGGAGAAGTCCGGACACAGCCGCGGCAGCACGGTGGATCTGACGCTGGTGAAACTGCCGGCCACGCCGGCCGGACCGTACCCGCCGGGTGGGCAGCAGGTGCCCTGCTACGCGCCCCGGCCCGACCGCTTCCCGGACAACTCGGTGGACATGGGCACGGGATTCGACTGCTTCGACACGCTCTCCCACACGGATGATCCGCGTATCCAGGGAGTTCAGCGCGCCAATCGGCAGTTCCTGAGGAAGACGCTCACCGACGCCGGCTTTGTGAATCTGGCCGAGGAATGGTGGCACTACACGTTCAAGCCCGAGCTGTTCCCGGACACCTTCTTCGACTTCCCGGTGGCCAGAAGGTCCGTCGCGGGGCACTGACACGCGTGCGGAGAAGGAGCGGCCGGGAGCACCCCCGTGGGTCCCGGCCGCCCACTCCTCGTCCTGGCTGCGAACCGACCGTTTCCGGTTGCCATCCCAGCCGTTACGGTGCCCGTATGCCACAGCAGACGTTCGATTCCTACGAAGAGTTCTGGCCCTACTACGTCGCGATGCACTCCCGGGCCGCGACCCGCTGGGTCCATCTGACGGGCACCCTCACCGGCCTCGCGATCACCGCGTACGGCCTGGCCCGCGGCCGCAAGAGGTACGCGGCCGCCCTGCCCCTGATCGGGTACGGGACCGCCTGGCCCGCGCACTTCCTCATCGAGAAGAACAATCCGGCCACCTTCGGACATCCGGCCTGGTCGCTGCGGGGCGACGTACAGATGATCCGGATGATGCTGGCGGGCCGCGACCGGGAACTGGCGGAGATCGCGGCCAAGTGGCTCGCCGACCACCGCTGAAGGCTCCTGCCGGCAGCCTCGGCGGACCCTCACGCCGGGTGCAAAATCCCTGCGCCAGGGCAACAACGCGCGGCCCGTACCCCGGTCGGCGGGGGTGCGGGCCGCGTTGCCCGTGCTGTGCTCGCCGTACGGGCCGCTACGTCGTGGCGGGTTCGCGGGGGCGCTCCACGCGGGCGACCGCATGCTCGACGACCGTCACCAGCACGTCCCGCGCGGAGGATCGGTCGCGCGCGTCGCACATCAGGACCGGCACCTCGGGATCGAGGTCCAGCGCCGCCTGCACCGTCTCGGTGGCGAACTTGTCCGCTCCCTCGAAACAGTTGACGGCGACGGTGAAGGGAATCTTGCGCCGCTCGAAGTAGTCGACCGCCGCGAAGCAGTCCTGAAGCCGCCGGGTGTCCGCGAGCACGACCGCGCCCAGCGCGCCCTGGGCCAGCTCGTCCCACAGGAACCAGAAGCGGTCCTGCCCCGGAGTGCCGAACAGGTACAGCACCAGGTCCTCGCGGAGGGTGATCCGGCCGAAGTCCATGGCCACGGTGGTGGTGGTCTTCGCCTCCACACCGGCCAGGTCGTCCACCGGGCGGCCCGCCTCGCTGAGTCTCTCCTCCGTACGCAGCGGCCTGATCTCGCTGACCGCGCCGACCATGGTCGTCTTGCCCACTCCGAAGCCGCCCGCCACCAGGATTTTCAGGGTAACGGGCTCCACGGGCCGCCTGTTGCGGCTAGAGCGCCCGAAGGCCATTGATCACCTCGCGAAGAATGTTCACGTCCGGCAGCTCCGCCGGCGGAACGGGACGGGTCACGTGCACCAGCTCGTCCTCGACGAGATCCCCGACCAGTACCCGGACCACCCCTACGGGGAGGTCCAGGCCGGCCGACAGCTCGGCGATCGACTGGGGCATGTCGCTGCAGAGTTCGACGATCTCCACATGTTCCGGGGAGAGCGTCTGGTCCCGGCCGGGGTCATCGGCCGCGGGTTCGGGGACGACGACCGCGATCAGGTCGAGGCGATGACGGGAGGCGCTGCTGGTGCGGCCCCGGGTCATCGCGTACGGACGGACCACGGGTCCCGCATCGGCGTCGTACCAGCGTGATGCCTGCGGGTCCGTGGGCGTGGCCGGAGATCTGGAGGAGTCAGCGCTCATGCCGTCCACTCACCCCCCGGCGGACAGACCGGTCGTCCGGGGAGTGTTGGCCAGGTGGGCGCCGACGCGTTTGACCATCAGGGTCATCTCGTACGCCACCTGGCCGACGTCGGAGTCGGCATCGGCCAGCACGGCGAGACAGCTGCCGTCACCGGCCGCTGTGACGAAGAGGAACGCCTCGTCCAGTTCGACGACGGTCTGGCGCACCCTGCCCGCGTCGAAGTGGCGCCCCACTCCCTTGGCGAGGCTGTGGAATCCGGAGGCGACGGCCGCCAGATGTTCGCTGTCCTCGCGGGTCAGGTCCTTGGACGTGCCGGTGGCGAGGCCGTCGCTGGAAAGCACCAGCGCCTTGTGGATGCTGGCGACGCGCTCGACGAGTTCGTCGAGGAGCCAGTTCAACTGGCCGGAGCCCTGGCGTGCGGTGTTGGTTGCTGCGGCGTTCGGTGCGGTCATCGACCGTCCCCTCCCGGAGTGGTTCCTTGTGCTGTGTCACCGGGACCGGTCACGTCCTCGGCGTTCTGCCTCCGGCCGCGCTGCCAGCCACGCTGGAGCGAAGCCATGCGGCTGCGCACCTCGTCCGCATCGCGTTCGAAGTCCTGGTCCGGTTCCGTACGGGCCGGCTCCGCATCGCGGCCGCCGGAGACTTCACGAAGCTGCGGGGCGAGGCTTGCCTGCCTGATGCGCCGGGGCAGTCCGCCCACCGTCTCGGGAACCGCGCCCGGGGCTGCCGGGGGCGCGGGTTCGACCGGCGCGTCGGGCCCTGCCGGTGCGGGTCCGGTGGGTGCGGCAGCGCCGGTGGTTTTCCGGACGTCGTGGGGCTGCCGGGGGTCGACGGGGTGCTGGGGCTCGGAGGGCCTGCCGGTGTCGGCGGCAGCGGGCCACGGGCCGACGGTCGGCGGCCTGGGCCCGGCGTCACGGTCGGAATCGTCGGGGCCGGAAGCGGGGTCGTGCTCGGCGGCCGTGGGGTGGGCTCGGCCCGCCTCGTCGACCCGACGGCCGTTGTCGGTGACCAGGATCGGCGGTTTGCGGCGGGGCAGCGGCACCGGGCCGCCGGGGCGCCCCGCCCGTACACCGGCCGCGGACTGCCCCGCCGGGTCGGACGCCTGCTGGTGCTGTTCGCGGTCGCCGTCGCGCCGGAGGTCGCGGGAGCGGAAGATGCCGCCGCGTTCGCTCTCGGTGTCGTCGATGTCGGACACGCCGCCCAGCAGCGGGGCGAGCAGGGGATCGAGTACGGGGTCGTTCTCGAAGCCCAGCGCTTCCACGGGCCCTTCGAGCTCCACCGGGCCGTCCAGGAGGGCCGGGTCCACGAGGGCGGTGGGGACGGGGGCCAGGCCGGGGGACCTGCCGGTGGCCCGGCGGTCCGGGACGCCGTCCCGTCGGTCCTTGTCGCCGCCCGGTTGCTGTCCGGCCGCCTTTCCGCCGCCGATCGCCTTCTCGGAACGGCGGTCGAGCCGGAATCCGGTGCCGTGCGTGTCCGGTGCGTCGGTGAGGAGCGCCGCAGGAATGAAGACGACCGCGGTCGTGCCACCGTACGGAGAGGTCTGCAGGGAGACCCGGACGTTCTGCCGCTGGGCGAGACGGCTGACCACGAAGAGACCGAGCCGGTCGGTGTCGGAGAGCTCGAACTCCGGGGTCTCGGCAAGCCTCAGGTTGGCGTCGAGGAGGACATCGGGGGCCATGCCGAGGCCCCGGTCGTGGATTTCCAGCGTGAACCCGTTGGCGACGCGTTCGCCGAGCACCTGCACCGCGGTATGCGGGGGCGAGAACACCGTGGCGTTCTCCAGGAGTTCGGCGATCAGATGGGTGAGGTCGGCCACGGCGGGGCCGCCCACACCGAAGCGGGGCAGCCTGCGGACCTCGATCCGCTCGTAGTCCTCGACCTCGGCGACCGCTGCCCGTACCACATCCATCAACTGGATCGGCTTGCGCCACTGACGGGACGGCGCGGCACCGGAGAGGATCACCAGGCCCTCGGCATGGCGTCGCATGCGCGTGGTGAGGTGGTCGAGGCGGAAGAGGTCCGCGAGTTCATCGGTGTTCTCGGTGCGGCGCTCCATGGCATCCAGGAGCGTCAACTGCCGGTGCAGCAGCACCTGGTTGCGGCGGGCGAGGTTGACGAAGACCTCGGACACCCCGCGCCGCATGTCCGCCTGCTTGACCGCGGCTTCGACGGCCGCCCGCTGCAGGGTGTTGAGGGCCTGACCGACCTGTCCGATCTCGTCCCGTTCGTACTGGAGGCGCGGTGCCTCGGTCTCGACATCGACCTGTTCACCGGCGGCGAGACGGCGCATCACGCTCGGCAGCCGTACTCCGGAGACCTCGTGGGCGTCCTTGCGGAGCCGGGAGAGGTCGCGGATGAGCTCACGGCCGATGCGTACGGAGACGAACACCGAGGCGAGCAGGGCCAGAAAGCCGAGGACTCCCGCGACACCCGCCTTGATCAGGACGCTGTAGCCGGCGGGCTTGCCGCGGTCCTGGAAGCGGTTGTTCATCTCGGTGGAGTCGTTGGCCAGCCGGTCCAGGACGGGCGGGGCGATCTCCTGCCAGCGCTCGGCGTCAACCGCTCGCGGGTCCTGGGTGGGACCGCCGTTGATGAGCGTGCTCTCCGCCGTTCTCAGTGCTTCGCTGTCCGGGCTCGCCCAGTACTGCTCGACGCGTTGGCGTTCCGACGAGGGAAGCATCTCGCCGTTTATCTCGTAGAGCAGCTTCCGATTGGCGACGAGGTCGGAGATCTGCCGCAGCTCGGCGGCGGAGAGCCGGCCGGCCACGAGCGCCGAGGCCACCAGGGCATCTTCGCGGGAGAGCATTTCGCGGGCTCGTGAGATACCGGCCAGCGCACGGACCTGCTTGTCCATCGACACGTTCTCCATCGTGCGAAGACCGGTCAGAAAGCGGTAGCAGGGGTCTATGAGACGGTCGTAGAACTCCATCGCCTTCAGACGGTCGATGGTGCGTTTCTCGACCGAATCGCGGAGCGCGTCAAGGCCCTCGACCGTACGGAGGACCGCGTTCAGCTGTGTTTCGTCCTCGGGCCTCAGCGCGTCGCGAATGTCCTTCTGCCGCGCGCTGTCCTGGACGTCCGCGACGACACGGTCGGTGGCCGCTCGTTGGCGCTGCAGAAGGGGAAGGGCGTTGGAGGCCCTGGGGTCGGCGAGAAAGACCACGGTCTGGCGGCGCTCGTCCTGGATGGCGCGGACGGTGTCCTCCAGAGGATGCCCCACCTTCTCCACGATGGTGCTCGCACTCAGCAGATGGCTCGCCTCGCGCCCCGTCAGGAAGGTGGCGAAACCCCAGAGTCCGGTGAGGGAGACGAGCGGCACCAGCAGCAGGGCCACGATCTTCCTGCGGATGGACTTCCCGCGAAAGCGCATGGCCTCCCCCAGACCGACCCCACGTGTCGGGGATCGTGTTCCGTCAACAAACGGCGTGAGCCTACTACTGACGGCTAGGCAACTCGAAGGGATGTCCGTGATGTTTTTCAGCCGCACTCCCTGTTGTCGATCAGGAGTTGTCCGGGTATTCCGGTCTATTAAACTCGCGAAAGCGGTAGAAGAGACCTGTCGGAGCAGCACACGGCCTGGCAGCGCGGTTGGCTTGAATTCTTCGCTCGATGACGGTTCGAGGGAATCTTCACAGCCGGTCACTCGTCTCTCAGTACGGGGCAGGGGAAACACGGGTGGCGCCCGGGGCAGACGCTCCGGTCCGCCGCGTAGACACGGCGCAGGCCGGGCAACACCCCTGAGGTCGGACAGCGGTGGGGAGTTGAGGGTCCTTGGATACGAAAGAGCGTCGGAGCCCGGTGCCGTCGGCACCGTTCGCGACGACGGCCTCGGCGGCGACCGGCGGGGCGGAGATCCCACGCCAGGAGCGCCGGCAGCTCTGGGTCGAGGAGCCGGCGACCCGGCGGCGGATGCCGGACCCGGTGCGCACGGCGGCTGTGCGTGCCGTGCTCATCATGTCGTTGACGATCATCCAGGCCTTGGTCGCGTTCCTGTGCACACTGGCGGGGTCCTGGCTGGCCTTTCCGATGACGCTGAGCGGTGTCGGCAGCACAGTGGTCGCGACCTGGTCGGTGCTGGACGTCTGGGTCACCCGGCAGGTCTGGAATCAGCGCAACGGCGTGGTGTCCGTGCCGAGCAGTTCGGCGCGGCAGTTGCGCCGTGAGCGGCGCAGAGCACGGCGGGCGGCGCGGACCGCGCGGCGGGACGACGCCCGGATACGCCGCCGCGACGCGGGCAGTCTCTCGCAGGCCTGAGAGCCTGTCGGGTGACCTCTGATCGGGCGGCCGAAGGTCACCCGACAGGCTCTGAGCGGCACCGGTCCACCGGGCGGTGCGGGGTCCGCCCGGTGGACCGGATGCGGGGGTCGGGCCCGATCCGCCGCACCGGCCCCGGTCCAGGAGTCTCGTCCTCGCTGCTCCCGCCCCCGGTGCTCGCCGCTACTCGCCGGACGAATCCGTAGAGGATGTCCGGGGGGTGCCGGACGGTGTCATGGTGCGCTTGAACATGCGGGTGGCGGTGATCTCGCCGTGCACCGTCCCACCGTTCGGGTCCTGTTGCGGCAGCCCGGGGCGAAGGTGTTCCTCCACGCTGATGTACTTCAGCCCGGCCCGCAGGTCCGCGTCATTGCGCAACCGGATCACCAGCGGGAATTCGGCGAGCGCCGTGGTGTCGAACAGACCGGTGGTGTAGAGCAGCTGCACACCGAGGGCGTCGGACACCGCGCGCTGGAGTTCCAGGAGATAGGTGGCGTTGGCGCGGCCGATGGGGTTGTCCAGGAAGAGCGTGCCCGCGTGCCGGTGCTGATGGCGGTCACGGCCGCGGTCATTGCTGCGCAGTGCGGCCATCGTGCAGTAGAGGGCGATGGCCGCGGTGAGCAGCTGGCCGCCGGAGAAGACATCGCCCATCTGTCCGACCGGAACGCGTTCGGCGCGGAGCACCGCGTCCGGCTTGAGGATCTCCACGGCGATGCCCTTGGGCTCCAGCGCCGCCTGCACACCGCGCAGCAGCAGGGACATGCCGTCCCTGCGCAGGTCGGAGTTCTTCTTCAGGGCGGCGCGGGTGGCCTCGTCGACGACATCGCCGAGCCGCTCGGTGAGCGTCGCCTGGTCGGGTTCCTCGAAGCGGATCCGGAGGAACTCCTGGCCGGACCACTCCCCCAGTCCTTCGGGGAGCTGGGAGAGCCGCTGGGCGGAACGAAGGGTGGTGAGCGCGGACTCCACGAGGCCGCGGAGCCGGTCGACGATGGAGTCGCGGTTGCGCTCCAGTTGGGCGAGTTCGTCGGTGAGGACCCGGAGCCGGGGCGCGAAGGCGGCTGCCCACTTCTCGGCGTGCTCGGGCAGCGCCGCGGCCGGCAGCTCGCGGATCTGCTGGCGGGCGGGGGTGCGGACCTGTTCGTAGCGGGTGGAGTTGGCGTGCCGTACGAGGACGTCGCTCGCTTCGCGTACGGCGCTCTCCGCGGCTGACAGGTCGGCGGCGCAGCCGCGCAGTGAACGGCGGGCGTCGGCGGCGGACTGCCGGGCCTCGTCGAGGCTGCCCGGGTACGGCTCGGGGGCCTCGGTGTCGTCGTCCGCACCGTGGTCCCTGAGGAGGTCGCGCAGGAGTGCCGCGGTCTCGTCGAAGCCGCCCGCCGAGTCCTCGGCGGTGCGGTGGGCGTGCAGCAGTTCGGCGTGGGCGGCCCTGGCGGTGTCCAGGGTTGCGGTGGCGGAGGCCAGTTCGGCCGTGGCGGTACGCAGGAGAGTCTGGGCCTGCTCGGCGTCGGCCGGGACCAGCTCGTCGGGGAGTTCGGTGTGGTGGGTCTCGCCGTCGACCGGGGCCAGGCGCTCGGCCTCGCCCCGCAGCCTGCCCAGCTGCTCGCTCGCGGTGGAGGCGCGGGTCTCCAGGAGCTGGACCAGGGACTCCGCGCGGGCGGCGGCCGCCTGCCGGGACGGCCCGTCGGCGCCGTCGGTGCCTTCGAGGAGCTGGGCGGCCCGGGTGCGGACCTTGTTGGTGAGCCGGTCCAGCTCGGCGAGAGCGGCGCTCTCGTCGCTCTCGGCGCGGGCCTGCTCGGCGCGCAGGTCGGCGCCGACGCCCACTTTCTCGTACAGCTGGGACGCGGCCCGGTAGGCCTCCCGCAGCGCGGGGAGCGCACGGCGCGGGGTGTCGGCCGCGGGCTCCGGGAGGTGCTCGGGCGCGCCCGCGATCTCGGCACGTTCGGCCCGCAGGGCGCGGGCCGTGCGGCGGGCGTCGTCCGCGGCGCGCTGGGCGGCCCTGCGGTCCTCGTCGGCGGCACGGGCCCGCTCCAGGCAGACGGTGGCCCGGGCCTCGGACTCGGCCGCCTCGTCGATCAGTTCGCGCAGCTTCGCCTGCCAGCCCGCGCGTTCGCGGAGCCGGAAGGCGAGGCCCGCGAGCGCGTCGGCTGCCCGGCGGGCACGCTGAGCGGCTTCCTGGCGTTCGTCGCGGACACGGGCGGTGTCCGCGGCGGCCTCGTCGGCCTCGGCCCGCACGGTACGGGCTTCGGCGAGCGCGGCTTCCGCCGTCCCGGCGCCCGTACGGGCGCTGCGCGCGGCTTCGGCGAGCTCGGCGAGCATGCCGGGCGGGCAGTCGGCGCGCCAGGAGCCGATGCGGGCGGCGAGGGAACGGTCGGCCGTGAGGCGGGCCGCGAGCGTACGGATGTCCTCGTCGCGGGCGGCGGCCCGGCTCCTGAGGGCCTGCCGCTCCTCGTCGGCGGCGTGTTCGTCGTGCATCGCCGGGTTCGGCGGGACGAGGAACACGCCTTCCGCGCTCGTGGCCGAGCCCGCGCCGGTGGCCGGAACGGGGGCGAGCAGCGCGGCGGCGGTGCCCACGGCGACGGCGGAGCGCGGCAGCAGGGCGGCGCCGCTCAGGACCTCGCGGGCGCGGGCGTGCGAGTCGGGGTCGGTGATGACCACGCCGTCGACCAGTTCGGGACGGGCGGCGAGCACGGACGCGTGGTCGGCGGGGTCGACGGCCTGGGCGAGGTAGCGCCAGCCGGGCAGGGCCGGGATGCCGTGTTCGCCGAGGTATTCGACGGTGGCGAGGACGTCGGGGCCGGGCGGCAGCAGCCCGCCGTCCCCGAGCGCGCCGAGGATGCGGGAGTCGTCGGCGGCCGCGGTGCGCAGTTCGAAGAGGCGGCGTTCGGCGGAGCCGATGCCCTGGTCGAGCAGCTCCCGCAGCTCGTCGGCGCTGCGGTCGAGCTCCTCGGCGGTGAGCGGCTGTTCGCGGGCGGCGGGCGGTTCGGCCGTGACGGTGTGCGTGCCGTGCGCGGCCTGGCCCGATTGGTCTGCCCGGCCCGCCTGGCCCCCCTGATCCGCGTGGCCCGCGTGGTCGTTGGAGTTCTGGTGGTCCGCGCCGTGCGGGGCGTCGGGGTCCGTCTCCGGGCCATCCGGGCCGTCCGGTCCGCGGCGGGGCCGGGGCACGCCGGTGCCCTGCGCGGCGGGCAGGCCGAGCAGGTCGGCCAGGCGTCGGTCGGCTGCGATCGACTCGGCGGCCCTGAGCTCGGCCTCGTAGGAATGTTCCGCGGCCTGCGCGGCATCGGCGGCGCGCGCCGCGGCCAGCTCGACGCGGCTCTCGGCGGCTGCGGCCTCCCTGGCCCGGTCGGCTGCCGAGCGGGCGGCCTCCCTGGCGGTGTCCCACGCGGCGACAGCGGACTGCTCGGCGTCACTCGCGGCGAGGGCGGCACGCGCCGGGTCGGCGTCCGGTGCGGTGTTGTCGAGCCAGCCGGCCCGTACCGCCTCGGCCGTCTCCTGCTCGACCTCGGCGAGGCGCTGACGCAGGTGTCCGGCCTCGCTGCGGGCGCGCTGGGCCTCGGTCGCGGCGGTGGTGGCGTCGCGGTGAGCCGTCTCGCCGGCTGTCTGGAGCGTGTCGGAGCGCTCCTCCTCCTCGTTGGCCAGCGTCTCGCCGGCCTCCGCCGCGGTGTGCAGGGCCCGTACGAGATCGGCGGCCGCGTCCGCGCGGGCGGCGAGCGCGGGCGCGGCGTCGCGCTCGGCCTCGCGGATGGCGGCAGCGACCCGTGCGGACCGGTCGGCGGCGGCTCGGTGGCGCAGCACCGCCTCGGCGGCCTGCCAGGCGGAGTGCAGGGTGCGGGCGTCGCCCAGTTCACGGCGCTGGGCAGCCGCACCCTTCTCCGCCGCGGTGAGGGCCAGGGAGGCGTGCCGGTAGGCCAGTTCCGCCGCGATCAGGGCGCTGCGGCTGCGGGCCTCCTCGGCCGCCGTGACGGTGTGGGCCGCGCCCGTGACCTGCTGGGCCAGTTCAGCGGCCCGGCCGCGCTCCTGGCCGGCGCGGGCGGAGAGCCTGCGGGCGAGCGTACGGGTGCGGCGCTCGGCGCCCGCGTGGATGTCCCGGGCGCGGGAACGGGTGCCGGTGGACTCCACGATCCGGCCGAGCAGATCGACCGAGCCCGCGGTGAAATCGCGCTCCGCGGTCAGCTCGGTGCGGCGGCCCAGCTTGTTGCCGAAGCCGCTGACCAGATCGGCGAGGCCGTCCGTGTCACGGGTGTCCGTGACGGCGCGCAGGAGCAGGTCGGTGAAGTCGGAGTCCTTCTTGACGGCGAAGAGGCCGGCCGCCTCGCCCTCGTCGGCGTTCATCTCGCGCTGGTAGCGGAAGAGTTCCGGGTCGAGGCCGAGGTCGCCGAGGTGCTCGTTCCACCGGTCGTGGATCTCTTCCCAGTGCACATCGAGGTGCTGGTAGAACTTGCCCGCCTCGGTCAGGGCGTCGCGGAAGCCCTTCATCGTGCGCCGTCGGCCCTGTGCGCCGGAGACGCCTTCGACGGGGCGGTGCACGGAGGTGGCCTCGGCGACCGGCAGGGAGTCCAGGCTGAGCCCGGGGCCGGGGCGGAAGGAGTACCACGCCTCGGCGAACTTCCGCGGATCGTTGGAGACCTGCCGGCCGCGCCACTCGCTGACCTTGCCGACGACCACGCACTCGCCGGTGAGGGTGTGCTGCCACTCCAGGGCGACATGCCCGCAGTCGTCGGCGAGCAGGAATTTGCGCAGCACGCCGGAGCTGGCGCCGCCGAGGGTGTTGCGGTGACCGGGCAGCATCACCGAGAAGATCAGCTTCAGCAGTACCGACTTGCCGCCGCCGTTCTCCAGGAAGAGCACCCCGGCGGGGGCGGGGCGGCGCGGCGGGCCGACCGGTTCCTCCTCGAAGAACTCCGCCTGGGCCGGGGCGGGGTTGGGCACGGGCTCACCCACTCCACGCAGGTCGAGCACGGTATCGGCGTAGCGCGCGCCGGCAGGCCCGATGGAGTAGAGGCGGACCCGGGACAGCTCGTACATGGCGGCGGACTCTCGTCGTTCGGACAGCGGGGGGGAAGACGGCGGGCGTGGGGCGGCGGTCAGGCGTGGAAGGGCAGACCGGCGTCGGCGGCCAGCTCCAGGTCGTCGGGGTCGGGCGGCGGCAGGAGCGTCGCCGTGCCGTCGGTGACGGGCACGACTCCGAGTTCCAGGAGTTCGGCCATGGCGGCGCTGCCGGCCATGTCGCGGACCTGGAGCTGGTAGCGGGCGGTGGTCCGGAAGGCTCCCCCGGCGTCGTCCCCGGTGCGCTGGAGGAAGCCGGAATCGGTGAGGAAGGCGACGGCCTTGCCGACGATGCCGGTGGTGGAGCCGGCCAGCCTCCGGGCGTCCTTCGTCGCCCCGGTGGAGCTGCGCCGGGCGTAGATCCGCCAGGCCGCTTCCAGCCCGGGGTGGTCGGTGGCCGGGTCGGTGTTGTCGCCGTGCTCCTCGGCGCGCTCCTCCAGGCGGTGGCATGCCTGGCGTACGAACGAGTCGACGCCGTTGACGGTGATCCGGCCGATGTACGCGTCGTCGGCGAGGTCCTCGGGGCGGGGGAACGCCATCGCGGCGACGGCGAGGTGGGCGAGCCCGTGCAGGAAGCGGTCGGCGGAGTCGGAGGAGGCGCGGCGGGCGTAGTCGCCCATGCGGACGGCGAAGACCGAGTCCTCACCGGCGGTCACGGCCATGCCCGCGCGGGTGGACACCTCCAGCACGACCAGGCCGAGTCCGGTCGCCACGGCGTCGGCGAGCCGGGCGAAGGCGGGCTCCTCCCGGTAGCGGCGGAGCAGTTCGGCGTATTCGGCGTCGCGTGCGGGCAGCAGTTTGGGCTGTAGTCCGAAGGCGACGAGCCGGGCGGCGTCGGCTGCGTCGGCCGGGGTGACGGGTGCGGCCGCGGCGGGGCCGGCCGATCCGGCGGGCGCCGTGTTCTCGGTCGCGTACGCGGCGGTCGGCTCGCTCCACGCGTCGGCGTGCTGTGCGCGGTGGTCGCTCACGACTGTCGCTCCTTGCTGCGGAATTTCTTCGGTACGGGATGGGCGGCGGCGCCTCTCGCGGCGTCCGTGCCGAGCGGCGCGGTTCCGGCCGGTCCGCCGGCGGGGCGACGGCGTCCACCGCCGGGGTGCGGAGGCCGGATCGGCCACTGGTGTGCCTCCCGCGGCACGCCGCTCATGACGCCTCCGAGCGGTCCGCGGCCATTCCGGCCGCGTCCAGCAGGGCTGTACCCACTATCAGGTCCGCGCCGCCGAACTCCGGGTCGTCGAGCTGCGTTCCGTCGTCGACGGAGAACAACAGGCGCTGCTCACCCTGCCGGTAGGCGGTGCCGACGGGCGGGCTGGCGGCGTGCACCGCGAGCAGGGCCACCAGATAGGGCAGTTCGGGGTCCCGGCGGCGGGCCTCCGCGAGAAGTCCGGAGAGCCGGCGCGGGGCGTCGTGCTCCAGGTCGAGGAGTTCCATGGCACTCGCGAGCTGTTCCTCGCTGAACCTGCTGTCGTCCGGGGTGGCGATCAGATCGGGTTCGGGCATCTCGGCGCCCAGATGTTCCCGTTCCGGGGGCGGGGTGAGCAGCATGTCGACGAGGTCGCCCACCCGCACCGAGGTGGGGGTGCGCAGTCCGGTGCCGTGGGCGAAGAACGCGTCGGTGACGCGGATGGCCTCTTCGACGGGGAGCGGCAGCAGCGGGGCGACCAGCTGGCCGTACAGATCGAGGCCGCCGCGGACCGTGGGGGCGGCGAACGCCTGCCGGTCCTGCTCGGCGCGGAACAGCGGTCCTGCCTCCAGCAGCCGGGACTGCAACTGGGTGTGACGGCGGATGCAGTCCTTGACGATGTCGACGAGTTCGGCGGCGCGCCGCTTGTGCTCGGGCTCCTCGGCCTCGTCGCGCGCCTTGCGGATGTTGGTGAGGATCGCGTTCTCGTGGCGGTAGCGGTCGGCGACGTGGTCGAGTGCCTCGGCGATCATGTCGGGGACTGCGTTGAGCCAGTCGACGGCCCGGACGTTGCGCCGGGTGGCCTCCAGCGTCCTGCGGAGGGTCTCCGCGTACTGCACGGTGCGGTAGCGGGCCTGTTCGGCGGCGAGCTGCGCGTCCGCGAGACGGCCTCGGCTGATGAGGACCTCCAGCTTCACCTCGGCGGCGATCTGGGCGCTGGTGACGTCGGTGTCGAGGGCGCCGACCAGGACGTTGACCGCTTCGTCGGTGGCCCGGAGATAGACGGTGCCGCCGTATCCCGGGACCTCTTCGACCAGCTTGAAGTCGTAATCCCGACGGACATACACCCCATCAGGTCCGAAAGTGCCGTATACCGCACGGAATCCACGGTCGACGCTGCCGACGTTGATCAGGTTCTCCAGCACCCAGCGGGCGACCCGCTCGTGCTCGGCGGCCGGGCGGTCCGGGGCCTGGGCGGCGACGCGGGGAAGAAGCCTGGCCACTATCTGGTCGTGGTCGGCACCGGTGTCGAAGTCCATGTTGAGGGTGACGTGGTCGATCGCGGCGAGCGCGACCTCGGCCATCGCGTAGACGGTGTACTCACCGGCCAGATTCGCCTTGCGCACATCGAGGTCGTGCAGCGGCGCCGTGCAGGCGAGCGCGCGCAGCCGCCGCGAGAGCCCCTCGTCGGCGGCCGGGCCCGGGGCGGGCCGCGGGCCCGCGCTGAGCTGGGGCGCAGCGTTGTCCGTGTAGGCAGGCGAAGTCACGCTGCACAGATTAGGTCCTCACCCCGACAACGGTCGAAACGGCGCAGAAGCGACCCGTTGCCCGGAGCCGGCCGGCCGGGGCGTCACGGCTGTTCGCCGGTGCGTTCCGTACCGGCTCCGCGCCCCGGTTCCGGGGCTCCGTAGCCCCCGCCGCCCGGGGTGCGGAGCACCAGGACGTCCCCCCGCTCCAGGTCGGCCGTGTCGCAGCCGCGCAGCGGTGTGACCGTCCGGCCGTCCGCCCGCTCGATGTACTGCTCGCCCGGCGCGCCGGGCTCTCCGCCCGCCATCCCGTACGGCCTCACCCGGCGGTGGCCACAGAGCAGTGCCACGGTGACGGGTTCGAGGAAGCGGATGCGCCGTTCCACGCCGCGACCACCGTGCCAGCGCCCCGCGCCCCCGCTGCCGTCCCGTACCCGGAAGCCCTCCAGGAGCACGGGGTAGCGCCATTCGAGGACTTCGGGGTCGGTGAGGCGGGAGTTGGTCATGTGGGTCTGTACGGCGTCGGCACCGTCGAAGCCGTCGCCCGCGCCCGAACCGCTCGCCACCGTCTCGTAGTACTGGACCCGTTCGTTGCCGAAGGTGAGGTTGTTCATGGTGCCCGAGCCCTCGGCCTGGATACCGAGCGCCGCGTACAGGGCGCCGGTGACGGCCTGGGACGTCTCCACGTTTCCCGCCACGGTGGCGGCCGGATGGGCGGGGGCCAGCATGGAGCCCTCCGGAATTCTGACCTCCAGGGGTTTGAGGCAGCCGCTGTTCAGGGGGATGTCGTCGGCGACCAGGGTCCGGAAGACGTACAGCACGGCCGCCATGACCACGGACTTCGGCGCGTTGAAGTTTCCCGGCTGCTGCGGTGAGGTGCCGGTGAAGTCGACGACCGCGCTGCGGGCGGCGGTGTCCACGGTGAGAGCGACCTCGATGACCGCGCCGTTGTCGGTCTCGTAGCGGTAGGCACCGTCATGCAGTGAGGCGATGATCCGGCGGACGGACTCCTCGGCGTTGTCCTGTACGTGCCCCATGTACGCGGCGACGGCCTCGGGACCGAACTGCTCCACCATGCGCCTCAGTTCGGCGATGCCCTTCTCGTTGGCGGCGATCTGGGCGCGGAGGTCGGCGAGGTTGGTCTCCGGGTCGCGGGAGGGGTACGCGGCCGTGGTGAGCAGCTCGCGCGTCTCGGCCTCGCGGAATCTGCCGTCCCGTACCAGAAGCCAGTTGTCGAACAGCACTCCTTCCTCGTGGATGGTGCGGCTGAAGGCGGGCATGGAGCCGGGGGTGATGCCGCCGATCTCGGCGTGGTGTCCACGCGAGGCGACGAGGAACCGCAGCCGGGGCCCCTCGTCGGCGGTCCTGTCGGGGGCGAACACCGGTGTCACCACGGTCACGTCGGGCAGGTGTGTGCCGCCGTGGTAGGGGTCGTTGATGGCGTACACGTCGCCCGGCCGCATCGCGCCGTCGTTGCGCCGCAGCACCTCCTTGATGGACTCCCCCATCGAGCCGAGGTGGACGGGGATGTGCGGGGCGTTGGCGATGAGGTTGCCGTCCGCGTCGAAGAGGGCGCAGGAGAAGTCGAGCCGTTCCTTGATGTTGACGGAGTGGGCCGTGTTCTCCAGGCGCACGCCCATCTGTTCGGCGATCGACATGAAGAGGTTGTTGAAGACCTCCAGCATGACGGGGTCGACCCGGGTGCCTACGGCGGTGCGGTCGGGGCGCGGGCGGACCCGGGTGAGCAGCAGGTGGCCGGTGTCGGCGAGAGCGGCCTGCCAGCCCGGGTCGACGACGGTGGTGGCATCCGCCTCGGCGATCACGGCGGGGCCGGTCACGGTGTCCGCGGGGTGCAGTTCCTCGCGCCGGTGGAGCGGGGTGTCCTGCCATCGGCCCTCGGCGAACATGCTTACGGTGTCGCGTGGTCGGGGCTCCGTGCTCTCGCGGGGCGTGCGGTCGGCGGGGCGCGGCCGGTGCTGCCCCGCCGTCCCGGTCGCCTCAACCGACACCGCTTCGACGACCAGGGGCCTGTCCATGGTGAACGCGTAGCGGGCGCGGTGCCCGGCGGTGAACGCCTCGGCCATGGCGGACACGGTGTCCAGGTCGACGGACAGGCTGGAGTCCGTGCCGGCGTAGCGCAGCAGCACACGGGCGCGCGTGCTGATCGCGCTGTCGGGGATGGCGTCGGCGCGCAGTTCCGCGCGCGTGCGGTCGGCGAGTGCGTCGCAGAGTTCGCCGACCGCGGCGCGGGTCGCCTCGTTCAGTTCCGCCTCGACGGACTGCTCGCGCATCGCGGTGGCGTCGGCGAGACCGATGCCGTACGCGGACAGCACACCGGCCAGGGGCGGTACGAGGACGGTGTCGATGCCCAGGGCGTCGGCGACGGCGCAGACGTGCTGGCCTCCGGCTCCGCCGAAGCCGGTGAGGGCGTAGCGGGTGATGTCGTGTCCGCGTTGCACGGAGATCTTCTTGACCGCGTTCGCCATGTTGAGCACGGCGATCTCCAGAAACCCCGCGGCGACCTCGGCCGCCGTGCGCCGTGTTCCGGTGGCGCGTGCCACGTCCTCGGCGAGCGCGCCGAAGCGTTCGCGGACGAGGTCCGCGTCGAGCGGGAGGTCACCGTCCGGTCCGAAGACGGCCGGGAAGTGGGCGGGCTGGACCCGGCCGAGCATCACATTGGCGTCGGTGACGGTCAGCGGCCCGCCGCGGCGGTAGCTGGCCGGGCCGGGGATCGCGCCCGCCGAATCGGGGCCGACGCGGTAGCGGTGGCCGTCGAAGTGCAGCACGGAGCCGCCGCCGGCCGCGACGGTGTGGATGTTCATCATGGGGGCGCGCATCCGCACCCCGGCCACCTGGGTGCCGAGCTCGCGCTCGAACTCGCCCGCGTAGTGCGACACATCGGTGGAAGTGCCGCCCATGTCGAAGCCGATGACCCGGTCGTGTCCGGCCTGTCCGGATGTACGGGCCATGCCGACCACGCCACCCGCGGGTCCGGACAGCACCGCGTCCTTGCCACGGAAGTGGGAAGCCTCGCGCAGTCCGCCGTTGGACTGCATGAACATCAGCCGGACGCCGTCGAGTTCGCGGGCGACCTCGTCGACGTACCGGCGCAGGATCGGTGAGAGATAGGCGTCGACGACGGTGGTGTCGCCGCGTGGCACGAGCTTGATCAGCGGGCTCACCTCGTGCGAGCAGCTGATCTGGGTGAAGCCGGCCTCGCGGGCCGCGGCGGCCACGGCCTTCTCATGAGCGGGGTGGCGGTAGCCGTGCATCAGGACGACGGCCGCGCTGCGCAGGCCGTCCGCCCGGGCGGCCCGCAACCGCTCGGCCACCGCGTCCCGGTCCAGTGGTGTCACGACCCGGCCGTGGGCGTCGGTCCGTTCGGGGACCTCGATCACCCGCTCGTACACGGCTTCGGGCAGCAGGATGCGGCGGTCGAAGAGCCTCGGCCTGTTCTGGTACGCGATGCGCAGAGCGTCCCGGAAGCCCTCCGTGATGACCAGCACGGTCGGCTCGCCGCGCCGCTCCAGCAGGGCGTTGGTGGCGACCGTCGTACCGATCTTCACCATGCCGACCCGGTCGGCGGGGACCGGGTCGGCCGGACCGAGTCCCAGCAGCCCCCGGATTCCCGCCACAGCGGCGTCGCGGTATCGGTCCGGGTCGTGGGAGAGCAGCTTCCGGGTGACCAGGTACCCGTCGGGATCGCGGCCCACGACATCGGTGAACGTCCCGCCACGGTCGATCCAGAACTCCCAGCGTCCGGTCATCTCTCCATACTGACCTGCCGCACCGGTTGCAGCCCTGCCCTCGCACGAACTGCTCCCCGGCGGGCGGCACCCCGTGGAGAGCGGCCGGCGTCCACGCCCGGTCCGCCGCACCCGGACGAACGGCGTCGGCGTCGGCGTCGGCGTCGGCGTCCGGACAGGAACGCGCAGCCCCGAACGCGGCGGCCCGCACCGGGGAACGGCACCGGGGAACCACCCGGCGCACCGGTGGCGTGCGGCTCCGAAGTACCCGCGGCGCGCGCCGCTGGGTGCACCCCGGTCAGACCGCGGGGGTGTCGGGCCCGATCCGGCTGCGTACTGCTGTCTGCACCTCTGCCTCCTCCGCCGGGTCCGCGGCGAGTCGGCGCAGTCGCTCGGCGACCCTGATGTCGCCGGTCTCGGCGTGGAGTGCGGCGACCTCGCGGGTGGTCTCCTCGCAGTCCCACAGGCATTCGACGGCAAATCCGGTGGGGAAGGAGGGGTCGGTCGCGGCCAGGGCGCGGGCCGCTCGGCCGCGCAGGTGCGAGGAGGACGTCTCCCGGTAGACATGGCGCAGTACGGGAGCCGCACAGGCGACGCCCAGTCTGCCCGCGCCGTCGACGAGGGTCCACAGGCGCGGCGCGTCAGGGCCGTCGCCCCGTACGGCTTCACGGAGTGCGCCGAGGACCAGTGGGGCGTCCTGGGCGCCGCCCCGGCAGGCGAGCACACCGGCCGCGGAGGCGCCGAGGGCGTCGGGACGCCGGGCCCAGAGGCGGGCACGCTCCACCGCCGCGTCGCCGCACATCCGCTCGAAAGCGGTGACGGCCGCGTCGGCGACGGTGCGCGAGGCACTGACCGCGGCGTCCTCGATCAGATCGAGCACGGCCGGGTCCCTGGTCTCGGCCAGGTGGTGCAGGGCGGCGCAGCGGGCGCCTTCCGGACCGTTGCGGGCGGCCTCGATGATCGCGGACCGGTCGTCGGGGCCGGCGACAGCCGTGAGGCAGCGGGCGGCCGGTACGTGGAGGACGCTGCCTCGTTCGAGTCCCTGCTGGGCCCAGTCGAAGACGGCCTGGACGCTCCATCCGGGGCGGGGGCCGCCCGATCGCATCTGCCGCTGCCAGCGGTCGAAGGAGCCCTGTTCCGAGGCGGCCCTGACCCGGGCGCCGACCTCGTCGCGGGGGTCGTCGGCCCAGAGCCGCCAGGGGCGTGGTTCGAAGGCGTCCCGCACGGTGGCAGCCAGTTCGGCGGCACCCTGCTCGGTGGCCGGGAACCGGCCGAGCACGGGCACGGCGAGGGCGCGGAGTCCCTCGTCGTCGTCGCGCAGGGCGAGTTCGTCGAGGGCCCAGGCCCAGTTGGCCCCGGTCGCGGCGTACCGCCGCAGCAGGGCCAGGGCGTCGTCCCGTCCGTACGAGGCGAGGTGGCCGAGTACGGCGAGGGCCAGTCCGGTGCGTGAGTCGTCGGTGTCGAGGTGGTCGTCGGGATCGCACAGGTGGCGCTCGATCTCTTCGATGCCGCCGTCGAGGTCGAGATACAGGCGTGCGTAGTAGAGCGAGCGGTTCTCCACCTGCCAGTCGTGGCGCGGATCGCTCAGGACGCAGTGGTTGAGAGCCGCCAGGGCCTCGGGGCGTGGTGCGGCGAGTGCGTGGAGCGTGCCGTCGCCACGGCCCCTCTGCAGCAGGCCGAGCAGAGTGCCGCTCGGCGCTATGAACGGATCAAACATGAAAAAAGCCTCACATCAAGCTGTCGACGCAACCGGGACTGTGCAGTTCCAAGTGCCGGGTGGGGCACTACGCCGCGCAGCGACATGATCGGCCGACCGCCGTCTTCTGCTTGGTGTAGACCATCTTCCTCTGCCTCTCGTCGGTGGCCCGAACCGGGCCCGCGACGTCATGATGACCCAGCCATTTCGCCACCGCGACCACATTTACGGCGTACCCGGTCAGTGGGCGCCGAAGAGTTCCAGCAGGTCGACCTTGCCGAACATGCGTGCGGTATCCAGCGCGGAGGGCGTTCCGGCCGCCGGGTCGGCCCCCGCGGCGAGCAGCGCCTCGATCACCGCACCCTCGCCCTTGAAGACGGCTCCGGCGAGGGGGGTCTGTCCGCGATCGTTGGCCCGGTCCGGGTCGGCGCCACGGGCGACGAGGGCGGTGACCGCGGGGGCATGGCCGTGATACGCGGCGAGCATCAGCAGCGAATCGCCCCGGTCGTTGGTGAGGTTCGCGGGAACACCCGCGTCGACGTACGCGGCGAGCGTGTCGGTCTCTCCACGGCGGGCCAGGTCGAAGACCTTCGTCGCCAGCTCGACCACCTCGGGACCGGGGGTTTCGCTCATCGGACGGACCGCCTTCCATTAACCGGTTTCACCACTGTTGACCTGCCGGGCCGTACGCCCCGGGGGCCGTACGAGTGAATCGACAGGGTACTGCCCAATCGCGCACATACCCCGTGCCGCCCGCGGCAAAAGATCACACCCGGTGACGGCGGAACGGCTCGCGACACCGAATGCTCGTCCCCTCCGGCGTTCCACCGACACCGGATCCGCCAATCTAGTGAAAATAACGACTTTTCACTCGAATGCAGCTTTTATCGTATAGATACTTCCGGTGAATCTGGAAGGACTCATGGTGACTGTCCCCCCAACCAGGAGAACTCCTCATGATCCTGTCCATGTCAGGCGTCGTCATCCTCGGCATCATCGTCTTCCTCTTCTTCAGGAAGGACGGCCTCAAGGCATCGCACGCACTCGTCACCGCCCTGTTCGGTTTCTATCTGGCAGGCACCGCCATCGCACCGAGCATCACCGCGGGCGGCGCGAGCCTCGCCGGCCTCCTGGGCGGGATCAAGTTCTGACCCCCCACGACCGCTCCCACCCCTTCAGGAGACCGACGTGGCCCGGCGACCACTCCCCCGTATTCTGAGCAGCGGCACCGTGTCGATCACCCGCAGTCGCGAGTTCGCGCGCACGGCCGCCGACAACGCCACCGACGTCCTCCATCCGCTGATCACGATCACCCGTGGTCTGCGGCTGCTGGCCGGAGCCGGACGGCAGAGGTGGGCCGCGACGCCCAAGGACAAGCGTGGTCCGGTGCTCTGCTCCGTCGCGGCCTGCGTCCTGGTGGTCGCGCTCCTTCCGTACGGGTCCGTGCTCACCCTGGTCGCGGTGATGGGCGCCGCCGCATGGAAGGGGCGGGAGCGGACGCCGGTGAAGACCGGTCCGGACGAGGCGCAGACCGGGCGGCTGCGATCGCTCTACGAGGCGCTCGTGCCGTACTTCTCCGTGGCCGACGACCCCAGTCCGCTGTTCGCCCACGGCGGCGACTGGGACAAGACCTTCAGCGGCTACGAGTTCGACGGCGACGGGCGCCTGACGCGTCTCCAGGTGACGTACCCCGCCTACTTCACCGACAGCGAGGCCGATTCCCGCGCCCGGATCGAGCAGCTGCTGCACGCCAAGTCGGGCCGCGGCCGCGAATACCACTTCGCCTGGGACGAGGAGAGCAACCGGCTCGTCATGAGCGTGCTCGGCGCCCTGCCCACCTCGATCGGCGCCCAGCGCTTCGTCACCGCACCGGGCGAGACCGTGCTGGGCTTCACCGACGGCGACGCGGTGCAGCGCACCGTTCCCGTGGACGACGGCGGAACGACCCGTGACGCGCCTCCGGTCGTCTGGCGGACCGGCGCCCGCTCCACCGAGCCGCATCTGCTGGCCGTCGGACAGCCCGGCAGCGGCACCACCACGTTCCTGCGCTCCATCGCCCTGCAGGCGCTCCAGCACGGCGACATCCTGATCATCGAAGGAAGCGGCACCGGCGAGTACGCCTGTCTGGCCGGGCGCGACGGAGTGCTGGCCGTGGAGTGCGGCCTGTCCGGCGCGTTGGCGACCCTGGAGTGGGCGGCCCATGAGACGGAGCGGCGGCTGATCGCCGCGAACCGGGCCCGCCAGTCCGGTCACCCCGCCCCGGACGACATCAAGCGCCCCCTCTGGGTACTGCTGGACCGTCCCAGCGCCCTCGGACACCTGGCGGCCGCCGACGGCAGACCCGACCCCCAGGATCTGCTCCAGGTGCCGCTGCGGCACGGCAGGGCGGCGAACGTCACCGTGGTCATCACCGATCAGTTCGACAGTCTGGACGCTCTCGGCGAGACCGTCAGGACCCACACCCGGGCCCGGGTCGTGATCGGTGACTGCTCCCGCGACCAGATCGAGGCGGTGCTCGGCACGGAGCCGCACACCACCCCGACGCCGGACGTCCCGCCGGGCCGCGGGTACGCGCGGCTCGGCACCGGCCCCGTGCTGCGGCTCCAGGTCCCGGCCACACCCGATCCCTACGACGAGGCGACCAGCGAGGCGCAGCGGCAGGCGGTGCTCGGTCTGCTCCCGGAACGGCAGACGGCGGCCGGGGCGACACCCCCAGTCGAGGCGGCCGAGGCGGCCGCACCCGTCGGGGCGGGCATCCCGGATCCGCTGATGCCGCACCCCCTGACCGCGGCCGTGGCCGTCGAGGGCATGAGGGCCCGCGAATGAAGCACAGCGGTGCGGGGGTGGGGGGGGGGCCGCGGCCCCCCCCCCCCCCCCCCCCGCGGGGGAGCGCG
>NZ_JBIBVN010000027.1:31787-37152 GCF_043080425.1 Streptomyces sp. NPDC015032
CTGGCTGTTTGTCGCGGCTCTTCGGCGGGGGGGGGGGGGGTTGGCCCGCCCGCCCCCCCCACCACCCCCGCACCGCTGTGCTGTCAGGCGACGAAAGTGCGCGGCGCCTCCACCCCCGCGCCCGCCCCCGAACCCACCAGCCGGGCCGCCGCCGCGAGCCTTGCCGCCGCCTCGTCCGCGACCGGCCCCGCGACCGTGAACGGCAGCCGTACGTACCCTTCGAAGGCGCCGTCGACACCGAACCGGGGGCCGGAGGGAACGCGTACGCCGACCCGCTCCCCCGCCACCGCGAGCCGCGAACCCGAGAGGCCACCGGTACGCACCCAGAGGGTCAGCCCCCCGCGCGGAACCGAGAACTCCCAGTCCGGCAGCTCACGGCGGACGGCGGCGACGAGCGCGTCCCGGTTCTCCCGCGCCTGTTCGCGCCGGACCTGGACCGCCTCCTCCCAGCCCCCGGTGCGCATCAGCCAGTTGACGGCGAGCTGCTCCAGGACGGGCGTCCCCATGTCGGCGTAGGCGCGGGCGGCCACCAGGCTGCGGATCACATCCGGGGCGGCGCGCACCCAGCCGATCCGCATGCCGGCCCAGAAGGCCTTGCTCGCCGATCCGACCGTGATGACGGTGGAGCCCGCCGGATCGAAGGCGCAGACCCGGCGGGGCATCCGGACGTCGTCGTCGAGGTACAGCTCGTTCATGGTCTCGTCGACGACGACGACCGTCCCGGCTGAGCGGGCGGCGTCCACCAGCTCGCGTCGCCGGTCCTCGTCGGCCAGCGCCCCGGTGGGGTTGTGGAAGTCGGCGACGACGTAGGCGAGCCGCGGCGCCGCGTCCCGCAGCACCTGCCGCCACCGGTTCATGTCCCAGCCGCCGAGCCCCTCCTCCATCGCCACCGGCACCAGCCGGGCCCCCGCCTCCCGCATCAGCTGCAGGATGTTGGCGTAGCTCGGCGACTCCACCGCGATCCGCTCGCCGCGCCCAGCGAACAGGTGACAGATCGCGTCGATCGCGCCCATCGCCCCGGTGGTGACCATGATCTGTTCGGGCATCGTCGGGATGCCGCGCCCGGTGTAGCGGTCCGCGATCATCTGGCGCAGCGCGGGCAGACCGGCCGGGTAGTCGCCGTGCGTGTGGGCGTACGGCGCCAGCTCCTCCAGGGCGCCCTGCACCGCCCGGGTCAGCCACGGTTCGGGGGCGGGCAGCGAGGCGCAGCCCAGGTCGATCATCGAACCGAGCGACTCCGGAGGAAGTGGCTCCAGACCGCGCGCGGGCAGCGGGTTGCCCGCGGGAACGGCCGTCCAGCTGCCGGCGCCCCGGCGGGACTCCAGGAACCCCTCGGTCCGCAGCTCCTCGTAGGCGGCGGCGACGGTGGTGCGGCTGACGGACAGGGCGAGCGCCAGTTCGCGCTCGGCGGGGAGCCGGGCGGCCACCGGTACCCGGCCTTCGAGGACGAGCAGACGGACCCCGTCGGCCAGCGCCCGATAGGCGGGCGGCTTGCGCGCGCCCGGTCCGGCGGGCCGGGGCTGCTGGGCTTGGAGCTGCCGGGCGAGCTGTGCCGCACCGACTGCCGAAGTCCACTGCGCCATGGAAATCAGTCCACCTTCCTCGGATTGGCCATAGTTGGCAGCCAATCCCCTGCCACAGAGTGACATGCGGCAGTCCACCACCACCACTCCTTGGGGGCACCTCTTGTCCATCACCCCCGTCCCTCCCGGGACGCACCTCACCCGAAGGCTGATGCAGCTGTATGTCGGCCTCGCGCTGTACGGGGCGAGTTCGGCGCTCCTGGTCCGTGCCGGTCTCGGCCTCGAACCCTGGGGGGTGCTGCATCAGGGGCTCGCGGAGCGCGCCGGGCTGTCCATCGGCGTCGTCTCCATCATCGTCGGCGCCGCCGTTCTGCTGCTGTGGATACCGATCAGGCAGCGTCCGGGCCTCGGCACGGTCTCCAATGTCTTCGCCGTCGGCATCGCCATGGACGGGACGCTGGCGCTCGTGCCCGAGGTGCACGGCCTCGCCGCACAGATCGCCGTGATGGTCGCGGGGGTCGTGGTCAACGGTGTCGCGACGGGGCTGTACATAGCGGCGCGGTTCGGCCCGGGACCGCGCGACGGACTCATGACCGGCCTGCATCTGCGTACCGGCCGGTCCATCCGGCTGGTCCGCACCCTCATCGAGGTGGCAGTCGTGGCGACCGGCTTCGCGCTCGGCGGTTCCCTCGGCGCGGGCACGGTCCTCTACGCCCTGTCCATCGGCCCGCTCGCCCAGTTCTTCCTGCGCTTCTTCGCGATCGGCGGGAAGCCGACCGAGGAGGCCGCCGTCGCACCCGCGCCCGACGGCGGCGACACCACCGTCACCCCCCGGACACCGGAGCAGGCCATACTGCCGAAGTGACCTCCGTACGCCACCCCTATCTGGACCATCCCGCGACGATCCCCTTCGCCCACCGGGGCGGTGCCGCCGACGGGATCGAGAACACGACGGCCGCGTTCCGCCGGGCCACCGAGGCCGGATACCGCTACTTCGAGACCGATGTGCACACCACGGCGGACGGCCGTCTGGTGGCTTTCCACGACGCCACCCTGGACCGGATGACGGACGCCCGGGGCCGGATAGCCGAGCTGCCGTGGAGCGAGGTGCGGCGGGCCAGGGTGGCGGGCCGGGAGCCGCTGCCGCTGTTCGAGGAGCTGCTGGAGACGTTTCCCGAAGCCCGCTGGAACGTCGACATCAAGGCCGGGTCCGCCCTGGTCCCGCTGGTCGACCTGATCCGCCGGGCGAACGCCTGGGACCGGGTGTGCGTCGGCTCGTTCTCCGAGACCCGGGTCGCCAGGGCCCACCGTCTCGCGGGGCCCCGGCTCGCCACCTCCTACGGGGTCCGCGGCGTGCTGGGCCTGCGGCTGCGCTCGTACGGCGTTCCGGCGGCGCTGCGCTCCGGTGCGGTGTGCGCCCAGGTGCCGGAGAGCCAGAACGGCGTCCGGGTGGTCGACCGGCGCTTCGTGCGCGAGGCGCACGCACGCGGACTCCAGGTGCACGTCTGGACGGTGAACGAACCCGACCGGATGGCAGCGCTCCTCGACCTCGGCGTGGATGGCATCATGACCGATCACATCGAGACGCTGCGTACGGTGCTGAGCGAGCGGGGGGCCTGGGCCTGACGCCGGTCGTGCGAGGTCTCCACGGGCAGAGACGAGGGGGTGCGCTTTGAGCGCCGAGACCGCGGACGCCGCCGAGCCGACGGAGCTCGTGACGGGTTCCGCAGACGCCGCGAGCCGCAGACGGGAACAGCGCGGCTGGTATTTCTACGATTTCGCCTGCTCCGTCTACTCGACGAGCGTCCTGACGGTATTCCTCGGCCCCTATCTGACCTCGGTCGCCAAGGCGGCCGCCGACGCCGACGGTTTCGTGCACCCGCTGGGCGTACCGGTGCGCGCCGGGTCGCTCTTCGCCTACGCGGTCTCCGTGTCGGTGGTGGTCGCGGTAATCGTGATGCCGGTCGTGGGCGCCGCCGCGGACCGTACGGGGCGGAAGAAGCCGCTGCTCGCGACCGCCGCGTACGTGGGGGCCGCAGCCACCACCGGCATGTTCTTCCTGGACGGTCACCGCTATCTGCTGGGCGCGTTCCTGCTGATCGTGGCGAACGCCTCGATCTCGGTGTCGATGGTGCTCTACAACGCCTATCTGCCGCAGATCGCCGAACCGGACGAGCGGGACGCGGTCTCGTCGCGCGGCTGGGCGTTCGGATACACCTCGGGCGCGTTCGTCCTCGTCCTGAACCTGGTCCTGTACACGGGCCACGACTCCTTCGGCCTCTCCGAGTCCGACGCGGTACGGATCTGCCTCGCGTCGGCCGGCGTCTGGTGGGGTGCCTTCACGCTCGTCCCGCTGCGACGGCTGCGCGACCGGCGGGTGGCACCGGGCGGTGAGGGGGCCGTCGGTTCGGGGTGGCGGCAGCTGGTGAACACCCTGCGCGACATGCGTCGTCATCCGCTGACGCTCTCCTTCCTGCTGGCGTACCTGGTCTACAACGACGGCGTGCAGACGGTGATCTCCCAGGCATCGGTGTACGGCTCCGAGGAGCTGGGCCTGGACCAGACGACACTGATCACGGCCGTGCTGCTGGTGCAGGTGCTCGCGGTGGCCGGAGCACTGGGAATGGGCCGGCTGGCCCGGGTCCACGGCGCCAAGCGCACGATCCTCGGCTCACTCGTCGTCTGGACGCTGATCCTCGTCGCCGGCTATTTCCTGCCGGCCGAAGCGCCGGTCTTCTTCTATGCGCTGGCCTCGGCGATCGGTCTGGTGCTCGGCGGCAGCCAGGCGCTGTCGCGCTCGCTGTTCTCGCATCTGGTACCGCGCGGCAAGGAGGCCGAGTACTTCTCCGCCTACGAGATGAGCGACCGCGGGCTGAGCTGGCTGGGGCCACTGGTGTTCGGGCTTGCGTACCAGCTGACCGGAAGTTACCGGGATGCGATCATCTCGTTGGTGATCTTCTTCGCAGTCGGTTCCGTACTGCTCGCGAGGGTACCGATCAGGCGGGCCGTGGCCGCCGCGGGCAATCCCGTTCCGGAACGGATTTAGACGTTGAAGTGAAAGGGCGGTAGTGTACGCCTTTAGCCTGCCCGGAGGACCGTTACTGCGAGTGGAAGAAGCCAAACCGTTGGGTGACAACTTCTGCTAGATGTGACAAACCGGGCATTGGCGGGTACTCGAAACCCTGGGAACCTGAAAAAGCAGCGGCACGACGGGCGACGCATGACCGGCAACGGGAATCTTTGCCGCCGACCGGACGTTGACCGGATGACGACGACAGCGACACCTGTCCTGTGGGCGACAAGCCCGGGAGGCACGATTCATGAGTGAGCGAGCTCTCCGCGGCACGCGACTCGTGGTTACCAGCTACGAGACGGACCGCGGCATCGATCTGGCCCCGCGCCAGGCGGTGGAGTACGCATGCCAGAACGGACATCGATTTGAGATGCCGTTCTCGGTAGAGGCGGAAATTCCGCCGGAGTGGGAGTGCAAGGCGTGCGGCGCCATGGCACTCCTGGTGGACGGGGATGGCCCCGAGGAGAAGAAGGGCAAGCCTGCGCGTACGCACTGGGACATGCTCATGGAGCGGCGCACACGCGAGGAGCTGGAGGAGGTGCTGGCCGAGAGGCTGGCGGTTCTGCGCTCCGGAGCCATGAACATCGCCGTGCATCCGCGGGACAGCAGGAAGTCTGCCTGACCGCCCGACACCGCCGTACGACGAGCCGCGGGGGGGGGGGGGGGCCCGGGGGGGGGGGGGCCCCCCCGGGGGGGGGGGGGCCCCCCCGGGCCGGGGGCGGGGCGCCGCGGGGCGGACCCCGCCCCCGCCCCGACGCCCGGGGGGGCC
>NZ_JBIBVN010000027.1:37162-94616 GCF_043080425.1 Streptomyces sp. NPDC015032
TGCGCCCGCGCCTGTCCCTTCACCTGCGGGGGCGAGCGGGGGCCCCCCCCCCCCCCGCCCGCCCCCCCCCCCCCCCCCCCCCCCGGCGGGGGGGGCCCCCCCCCCCGGGGGGGCCCCCCCCCCCCGCGGCTCTGTCGTGTCGCCGCCCGGTACCGGGTGCCGGGACGCGCGGTCGCAACCCGGCACCCGGTACGACGTCAGGAGGCCGGCCTCGGGGTCAGGGGGTCAGCGGCGGGCGGGGGCCCTCGTCGGGGCGGGAGCCCGGCTGTGTACCGTCCTGACGGATGACCTCACCCTGCACGACCTTTCCGTCCGGCCGGTGAATACGAGCCTGCTGGAAGGCGTCGGAAAGGCTGCCGGGACCCGCGGTACGCATCCGGCGCTCCAGCGACCGCTCCGCGTACCGGCCCAGCGCCGAACGGACCGGCGGTACGAGCAGCAGAAGCCCCGCCACGTCCGAGACCACCCCCGGGATGATCAGCAGCAGCCCGCCGAGCATCAGGAAGCCGTTG
This sequence comes from Streptomyces sp. NPDC015032, assembly GCF_043080425.1. NCBI lineage: Bacteria > Bacillati > Actinomycetota > Actinomycetes > Kitasatosporales > Streptomycetaceae > Streptomyces > Streptomyces sp. NPDC015032. Next base: position 37,675 of record NZ_JBIBVN010000027.1, read on the forward strand.
CCCTCGCTTCCCGAGGGTGCGGCCTGCGGGGCCGCCGCCCCGGGCTGCCCCGGCATCCGCTGGAGCGTCTCGGTGAGGTTGCGGAAGGCCCGGCGGCCGGCCCGTTTGATCACCGCGGCCCCGAGCACGATCCCCGCCACCAGGAGCAGCAGCACGGTGAACCCGCCCGCCGCGTTCGCCACGACGGTGAGCAGCCAGATCTCCAGCACCGCCCAGGCGGCGATGGCGAGAGGAACGAAGGTACGGGCGCGTGAACGCCTCGGGGCGGTCGGGGGCGGTGTGCCGGTCGTCATGGTCCCCAGTGTGCCCGTACGGGCGTCCAAGCGGCGTATGGGGGGTGATCACGGGCGACGGGCCGACGCCCGCCGCCCATGGCGGATCAGATCGCCTTGCGGCCGAGAGCCCGGTTCGTACGGGAGGTGACCCCCCAGGAGGTGACCCGCCAGAGCGCCTCGACCAGGATGTCGCGGCTCATCTTCGAGTCACCGATCTCGCGGTCCACGAAGGTGATCGGGACCTCGACGACGTGATATCCGGCGTCGATGGCGCGGCGGGCCAGGTCGACCTGGAAGCAGTAGCCCTGGGAGGCGACCCGGTCGAGACCGATCCCCTCCAGGGTCTCGGCGCGGAAGGCCCGGTAGCCGCCCGTGACGTCCCTGGTCCGCAGCCCGAGGAGGAGCCGGGAGTACGTGCTGCCGCCGCGGGAGATCATTTCCCGCGTCTTGGGCCAGTTGACCACCCGCCCGCCCGGCACCCAGCGGGAGCCGAGCACCAGGTCGGCGCCCTTGAGCGCGGTGAGCAGCCGGGGCAGTTCCTCGGGCTGGTGGGAGCCATCGGCGTCCATCTCCACGAGCACGCCGTAACCGTGTTCGGTCCCCCAGCGGAAGCCCGCGAGATAGGCGGCGCCCAGCCCTTCCTTGCCCTTGCGGTGCAGCACCTGGACCTGGTCGTCGGCGGAGGCGAGCTCGTCCGCGACCTTGCCGGTGCCGTCGGGGCTGTTGTCGTCGGCGACCAGGATGTCGGCTTCCGGCACAGCCGCGCGCACCCGGCTGACGATCGGCTTGATGTTCTCGGCCTCGTTGTAGGTCGGAATGATCACCAAGGTTCTGCCGAGCGGGCCGTACCGCCTCTGACCGCCGTCGTTCACTTACTGCCCCTTAAGTCCGTACGCAGATGCACACCATATCCAGCGGACGGGGGGCCGATGCCGACGCGGTCGGGCGGGAGCGGGCACCGCCACGGACAGAAGGAGGGAAGTACGGACAGACTCCCTGACGGGAATCGACGGGAACTACGAATGGGGGCCCGGCGCCCTTCGGGCCGACCTGGGACCCGCTGGCTGCGGGTCGACCTAGAGCCGTTGTCTACTGAACGTCCGGGCCCCACCCGGGTCGCACCTACCGTCCGGCTGAGACCTTCCCTCGCCCCGAGGCGCGGGCGCTGAACCTGGCTGTCAGTGGTGGTGCGCCGGTGCGGCACACCACCCCATGACCCAGCGGCGTTCGACGACTGCGTGGAGGTTTAACCGGTCGGACGTCCTGTGGTGGACTCGGCCGAACCTACCGGCCGGTGGGCACTTTCTGTCAATAGTCGCCTGACCTGCAATGTTTACGGAACTTGCCTGGTCAGCAGCGAAGATCCGCAGGTCGCGACCGAGCGACGGCCTCTTCGATCGGCGGTGCGAAATGTCCGGACGTCACTCGTTCGGCCGTACGTAGACATTTTGTCCGAAGACCACGGTTCGCAGGCAGACCGGGAGCTCGGTGCCCGGGGTGAGATCCGGCAGGCCGGGCGTTCCCGACCTCGGATCGGTCGACCAGCGGGCGACCCGGTCGTCCGGAGCCTGGACCACCAGGTCGGAGGTGCGCCAGACCGCGTAGTCGGCCGGGGCGCCGGGCACCAGGGTCCCCGCGTCGTCACGGCCGACGGCCCGCCAGCCACCCCTGGTGTGGGCGGTGAAACCGGCCCGCACGGAGATCCGGTGCTCGGGCGTGCGGTGGAAGGCGGCGGCCCGTACGGTCCCCCAGGGGTCCAGCGGGGTCACCGGGCTGTCCGAGCCGAAGGCCAGGGGCACCCCGGCCCGCAGGAGCGCCGCGTACGGGTTGAGGGCCCTGGCCCGCCCGGCACCGAGCCGCCGGGCGTACATGCCCTCCTCACCGCCCCAGGCCGCGTCGAAGGCGGGCTGGACGGAGGCGGTCAGGCCCAGTTCCGCGAAGGCGGCAACGGTCTCGGGGGTGAGCATCTCGGCATGCTCGACCCGATGCCGGGCGGCCCGGATCCGGGCCGGGCCGAGCGTCTCGCAGGCGGCCCGGACGCCCTCCACCACGGCGGAGACCGCCGCGTCGCCGATGGCGTGGAAGCCGGCCTGCAGCCCGGCCTCGGTGCAGGCGGTGACGTGAGCGGCGATCTGCGCCGCGTCCAGATGGGCAATGCCCGTGTGTCCGGGCGGACCGTCGGCGTACGGCTCGTGCAGACAGGCGGTGTGCGAGCCGAGCGAGCCGTCGACGAAGAGATCCCCGGCCGCGCCGACCGCGCCGAGTTCCCGGATGCGGCGGGCATCCTTCTCGTCGGCGACCTGCTCGGCCCAGTAGCCGAAGACCCGCGGTCCGCTCTCCGCCGCGGCCAACTTCAGCAGCGCGACGAAATCCTCCTCGTCGGAGATGTCCGGGCCGCCGCACTCATGGACGGTGCCGATGCCGAGCGACGCGGCGTGACGCAGGGCGGCGCGCTGGGCGTCGGCGCGCTGCCGCGGCGAGACGGCGCCGTGGGCCGCGGCGCGCACCGCATGGTGAGCGGCCCCGGTCAGCGGGGCGTCGGGGTGGTACCCCGTCAGTTCGGTCACGCCCGGGACCAGATCGAGCAGGGCGGTGGTGACGACCGCCGAGTGCACGTCGACACGGGGCAGGTAGGCCGGCCGGCCGGGCGCGGCCGCGTCGAGCTCGCCGCGCGTCGGGGGACGCCCCTCGGGCCAGCGCGTGGCGTCCCAACCGTGCCCGAGGACGATCCGGTCGGCAGGGTGCGCCACCGCGTACGCGCGCAGGAGTCCGAGCGCCTCACCGAGTGTCCGGGCACCGGAGAGGTCGAGGCCGGTGAGGGCCAGGCCGGTCGAGGTGGTGTGGACATGGGCATCGGTGAAGGCGGGGGTGACCAGCGCGCCTTCGAGGTCGATCACCTCGTCGACGCCGCTCGCGAAGGCATCGGCGGCCCCTTCCGAGCCCACCCAGGCGACATGGCCGCGCTCGACGACCATGGCGGTGGCGAAGGGATCGGCGGGGCTGTGGACGTCTCCACCGCGCAGCAGCACGGTGCGGTGTTCGCCCTGGGGGGCAGCGCTCTCGGTCATGGGACCAGTCTCGCGCCTGTCCGGGCCCGCGCGTTCCGCGGCCCCCTTCAGATCTGCGGGGGCCGGGCCTCGTACGGCGTGGAGAGCACCACGGTGGTCCGGGTGGAGACACCGGCCAGCGAACGGATCCGGGTGAGCAGGTGCTCCAGCTCCAGCGGGGTCGCGACCCGCGCCTTGAGGATGTAGTTCTCGTCACCCGCGACGCTGTGACAGGCCTCCAGCTCCGGGACGTCCGCGAGGCGCTCCGCGATGTCGTCCGGTGCGCTCGGGTCGAAGGGTTTCACCGAGATGAAGGCGGTGAGCGGCAGCCCGACGGCCTCGGGGTCGACGACCGCGGCATAGCCCCGGATCACCCCGCGCTGCTCCAGCCTGCGGACACGCTGATGAACGGCCGAGGTGGACAGGCCCGTGGCCTTGCCCAGGTCGGTGTAGCTCATCCGCCCGTCCTTGACGAGCAACTCCACGATCTGTCGGTCCAGCTCCTCCATACGGATCAACCTATTGCCCCTGAAGCCTCCGGGCACAGTGGCGAGGGCCCCGGAAGGGCACCTGCGGCAGACATGTGACGAATACCACAGGTCTACGGGCGGTTAGCCACCCCCCTGGCGGTTACGGCCGATGCGCGACGGGAAGTGCTTGCTGTGGTCGAGGCCGTGGCGCCTTGTCGGCCCACCCGAGGGGGGAATTTCCCATGCAGAGCCTGAAGCTCACCGGACACACCGAACCGGAACCCGCCGATCCGGTTGAGGACACCGTTTCCGACGCGTACGACATGTTCGAGATGTACCGGGTGATCTGCCCGGACTGCGCGCAGCCGATCGCGCTGCTGGCGGACGAGGACGTACTGCCGGAGCACGCGCTGTGCCCGACTCCGTGGAACCCGTTCGTACTGACGGTCTGCGCCGGCACGGGTCGCGCAGCGTCGCAGACGCGGCCCGCCGACGAGTCGCTCGACCTCCAGGAGCAGGAGACTGGCCTGCTGTTGACACTCCCTCAGGGGTTCGACTGGAGAATGCAGCCGTTCTCGCACGCCGGTGGCCCCGGCTCGCGCCCGCTGCGACGCGCCGCCTGAGAGGACCCCCGCACGGCCGGCCCGGAGGCATCCGGGCCCGTCGCACCATCGCGCCGCACCACGACGGCCCGGCCGACGTGGTGCCCGCACCCGAGCGAACTCCGCCGCGCGGAGACCGGGCGAACGGGCTCGCGAAGGCGAACGGGCTCGCGAATCGGCCGGGCAGTGACCCCGGCCCGCCTCGCACCGTTGGCCGGGCATGACCCTGCTGCATTCCACGGCCGGTTCCGGCCGTCGCCGCCTCACCGCTCCGACCGCCGAAGAATCGGTTCCGCAGCCCGGTTCGCATCCGGCGCCGCGGCCGACGTCTCCCCGGTCGGTGCCGCACTCCACCGATCCGCCCATCTACCGGTCCCTGCTGCGTCGTTGGGAGGGCGCCGGACGGACCCTGCCGGGCCGCCATGACCAGGAATGGAACCGGATCATGGCGACGCCCGTGTGGTCGGAACGGCCGCTGCGGATCAGCGCGTCTCAGGACCCGCGAGGTGGCGCGCGATGACCATCCGCTGGATCTGATTGGTGCCTTCGACGATCTGCAGCACCTTGGCCTCGCGCATCAGCCGCTCGACGGGGAAGTCGAGGGTGTAGCCGTATCCGCCGAGGACCTGGACGGCGTCGACGGTGACCCGCATGGCCGCGTCCGTGCAGAACAGCTTGGCCATGGCCGCCTGGCGCGAGAAGGGCTTGCGCTCGTCGCGCAGCCGGGCCGCCTCCAGGTAGAGCGCCCGGCCCGCCTCGATCTGGGTGGCCATGTCGGCGAGCATGAAGCGCAGGCCCTGGAAGTCGGCGATGGGGCGGCCGAACTGCTGCCGCCCGGTGGCATAGGCGACGGCTTCGCCCAGGGCGGCCTGGGCGACACCGATCGCGCAGGCGGCGATGCCCAGACGACCGGAGTCGAGTGCGGACAGGGCGATCGCGAAGCCCTGGCCCTCCTCGCCGATCCGGCGCGCGTCGGCGACCCGTACGCCGTCGAAGTTCAGCTGGGCGGTGGGCGATCCCTTCATGCCCATCTTCTTCTCGGGGGCGGCGGCGTTCAGCCCCTCGGCGCCGCCGGGGACCAGGAAGGCGGTGATGCCGCGGGCTCCCTCGGCCCCGGTGCGGGCCAGGACCGTGTAGAAGTCGGCGATGCCACCGTGGGTGATCCACGCCTTGGTGCCGGTGATGACCCAGTCGTCGCCGTCCCGTACGGCCTTCGTACGGAGCGAGGCGGCATCCGAGCCCGAGGCGGGCTCGGAAAGGCAGTAGGCGCCCAGCAGGCCCCCGCCCAGCATCGCCGGGAGGTGTTCGGCCTGCTGCTCCTTGGTGCCGAATCCGGCGAGCGCATGGCAGGCGAGGGAGTGGACGCTGACACCGAGACCGACGGTGAGCCGGGCGGCCGCCAGTTCTTCGAGGACCTGGAGGTAGACCTCGTACGGCTGGTCGCCGCCGCCGTGGGCGGAGTCGTAGGGCAGTCCGAGCAGTCCGGACTCGGAGAGCAGTGTGAAGACTTCACGCGGGAAACGGCCCGCGTCCTCCTCCTCGGCCGCCCGCGGCTCAATCTCTCGCTGGGCAATGTCGCGAACGAGTGCGACGAGCTGCCTGGACTCCTCGGTGGGCAGACGGCGTTCCACCAATTGCGGGGCACGGTCGGACATGACGGCGCTCTCCTCCCTGTCGGGCGTTGCGACGGTCGCGCGTGCGGGGTGTGGACGGCGCCGCCGGGGGGACTTCCAGGCAGAGCCCGGAAGAGCACTACTGCCCAGCCGGTGCCGGCCCCTCGGATCACGAGAGCCGCTGGCCAGCGGCTGTGGCGGCTTGAGTATGCCCGATCGGACGATATCCGTCACGGGGTGCCGAGGCGACTCGGCGGTGAGCGGACGATCAACCGGCATTGGTCCGAACCATTGACCCAACTGGTCTAGTCCATCTACGGTTTCATCCGAACCGGCCTTTCCGCGTTCATGCCAAGTGCACGGAATGGCCGGCAGCACGCCCCCACTCGCGAGTTCCCTCCCCCCACGAGGAGACAAGATGTTTGGACCGCATCGTCCCCGCACCCGTTTCCGGGCGCTCGCCGCAGCCGCCTGTACCACCGCCCTCGGAGCCGCCCTACTGGGCGTCGCGGGCACCTCATCGGCCGGCGCGGCCCCCACCACCACGCGGGCCGCGGCCCCGGCAGCCGACGGAGCCGCCCCCACAGCGGCCGGCGACAAGGTGGTCGGGTACTTCACCAACTGGGGTGTCTACCAGCGCAATTACCACGTCGGGAACATCGAGACCTCGGGTTCCGCCGACAAGCTCACGCACATCAACTACGCCTTCGGCAACGTCACCGGCGGCAAGTGCGCGATCGGCGACTCGTACGCCGACTACGAGAAGGCCTACACGGCCGACCAGTCGGTCGACGGGGTGGCGGACACCTGGGACCAGGACCTGCGCGGCAACTTCAACCAGTTGCGCAAGCTGAAGAAACTGCACCCGAACCTCAAGGTCATCTGGTCGTTCGGCGGCTGGACCTGGTCCGGCGGCTTCGGCGAGGCGGCGAAGAACCCGGCCGCGTTCGCCGAGTCCTGCTACAGCCTGGTGGAGGACCCCCGCTGGGCCGATGTCTTCGACGGCATCGACATCGACTGGGAGTACCCCAACGCCTGCGGCCTGACCTGCGACACCAGCGGACGTGACGCCTACGGCAACCTGCTGGCGGCGCTGCGCTCCAAGTTCGGCGCGGACAACCTGGTCACCTCGGCGATCTCGGCCGACGGCTCCGACGGCGGCAAGCTCGATGCCGTCGACTACGGCGGCGCGGCGAAGTACGTCGACTGGTACAACCCGATGACGTACGACTTCTTCGGTGCCTGGGACGCGAAGGGCCCGACCGCCCCGCACTCCCCGCTCACCTCCTACGAGGGCATCCCGAAGGAGGGCTTCAACAGCGAGGCCGCCATCGCCAAGCTGAAGGCTCAGGGCGTCCCCGCCTCGAAGCTGCTGCTCGGCATCGGCTTCTACGGCCGCGGCTGGACCGGCGTCACGCAGGACGCGCCCGGCGGCACCGCCACCGGCGCGGCCCCCGGCACCTACGAGGCGGGCATCGAGGACTACAAGGTCCTCAAGAACAGCTGCCCCGCCACCGGCACCGTCGCCGGCACGGCGTACGCGCACTGCGGCACCAACTGGTGGAGCTACGACACCCCGGCCACCATCGCCACCAAGATGGACTACAAGAACCAGCAGGGGCTGGGCGGCACCTTCTTCTGGGAGCTCAGCGGCGACACCACCGACGGCGAACTGATCAAGGCGATCAGCTAGTCGAGGCCGGTCACACCTGTCACGGCAGCAGTCGCGGTCATGGCATCTCGCCCGGTCGGCAGCGGGTGTCCCCCGAGGACCCGACCACCGTGCCCGCACGACGGGCCCCGGGGGCAGTGACGTTCGTCACCGCCCCCGGGGCCCCGCTCCGCGTCAGCGGATGCCGACGGCGGACCCGTTCTTCCGATCGCAGCAGCATGGATTCCGACCGACTACAAAGACAGGAACGGACTGGGTTTTACGTGCCAAGACATACGCAGTGCGTCCCGGGTTCACGTGGTGGCGACGAAGAGCTGGCTGCGGCTCTTCTTGATCTCGCGCTCGTACCGATTGGCGTCGGTGTTCTCGTACTGGTCGACGAGGGCGGTGCGCGAAAAAATCCCGTCGCTCGCGCTGGTGATCGCGAGCTACGAGTATCGATACGCTGCGTGACCTGCAACGACAACTCTACGACCCCACAGGCGGCGACGGCGGGTCAGGCCGGGTGAAGTGCGGTGCGAAGGGTGTCGGTGGCCAGAGTGATGGCGGTCTGGGCACCTTGGGTGGGGCGCAGGGCGTTGAGCATCACGAAGTCGTGGATGACGCCCTGGATGCGGACGGCGGTCACGGCGACGCCTGCGGTGCGGAGGTTGGCGGCGTATGCCTCACCCTCGTCGCGCAGGACGTCGGCCTCTCCGGTGATGACCAGGGCCGGGGGCAGGCCGGTGAGCTGGTCAGTGGTGGCCCGCAGCGGGGAGGCCGTGATCTGCGCGCGGTCCTCCTCGCTGGTGGTGTACTGGTCCCAGAACCACTGCATGCCGTCGCGACGCAGGAAGTAGCCGGTGGCGAAATGGTGGTAGGAGTCGGTATCGAAGCTCGCGTCGGTGACCGGGTAGAACAGGACCTGCTGGAGCAGGGCCACGTCGCCGCGCTCCTTGGCCATCAGAGTCAGCGCCGCGCTCATGTTGCCGCCGACGGAGTCGCCGACCACGGCCAGCCGCGCGCCGTCCAAGTTCTTGTCGGCCCCCTGGGTGACGATCCACTGGGCAACGGCGTAGTTCTGCTCGATGGCCACCGGATAGCGGACCTCGGGCGACAGGTCGTACTCGGGGAAGACCACCGCGGCGTGCGCGCCGACGACCAGCTCGCGGACCAGGCGATCGTGGGTGTGGGAGTTGCCGAAGACCCATCCGGCGCCGTGGATGTAGAGGATCACCGGCAGCGTGCCGGTGGATCCGGCCGGCCGCACGACCCTCGCCCGCACGCTGCCGGTGGGACCACCCGTGACGGTGATCCACTCCTCGTCGATCGCCGGCAGTTCGACCTCACCCGACTGGACCTCGTCCACGGCCTTGCGTCCCTCGACCGGATCCAGGTCGAACAGGTACGGCGGGTTCGCCGTCGCCTCGGCGAACGCCAGGGCCTCGGGTTCGAGGACGGGCTGGACCGGAGTCGTCGCATCAGGCATCTGCAGCTCCTTGTGTGGCGGGAATACTTCCCTGATCACCACGCTATGGACTGCTGCCACTGGTCACTTGCCCGTCGGTGCACCGTCGGTGTTCCCACAGTGTGCTCCGGATCGCCCCTGGAGCTGCCATTCGCGGGGCGTCATACCGTAGGCCGCGCGAAAGACCCGGCTGAAATGACTGGGACTCACAAAACCCCAGCGCTGGGCGACTGCCGCCACCCCCACCTCCCTGGCCATGGGCCGGAGGAGTTCCCGGCGGCACCGTTCAAGTCGCTGCGTCCGGATCCAGCCGCCCACGGTCGTGCCTTCGAGTTGGAACAGCTTGTGCAGGTAGCGGACCGACATGAAGTGCGCTTCGGCGATCCTGGACGGTGACAGGTCGGGATCGTCGAGGTTGCGCATGACGTGGTCCTTCACACGCTCGAGAGAGGCGGCGGCAACATGCGGGCCCTCGGAAGCAGAGCGTCCGCGGCGCTCGTCGATGAGCATCACCATCAGATCGAGCGCGGTTGCAGCGACCCGGCGGCCGACACCGTCGTCCAAACCCTCGGCTTCGCGCGCCATGCGCGCAAGAAAGGTCGCCACGAGTGCGGCGCTGCCCTCCTCGCTGGTGAAGGTGGTGGCAGTCAATGCCTGCAGATCCTCGTCCCGCACGTGAAGATCTTCGCGAGGGAAATGGAAGGAGGTGAAAGCAAAATCTCCTTCGACTTTAATCCTGAACAGGCGGGATGAGTCACTGATGGAGAATTCTCCCGGCCCTATCACGGATTCCCGCCCGTCCTGCTCCTTTGTCGCGGTGCCCTGCTGCTGGAGGCTGACGATCAGTGACTTCCGGTCGTCGCGGGAGATGTGGCGCTTGTTGCGCGTCACTACCTGTGATCCCGCCTGAACGCGGGAGATGTGCAGGGTGCCGAGCTGGCTGCTGACGATCTTTCCGGGCGACGGCTCCTTCTCCAGCAGATTCACATCCATCGGCATAAAGGTGCCGGAAACCGCTTCATGCCAGCGCTCCGCCCGGTCGGCAGCGGACAGCGGCGCGGTGGAGAGAACAATGGGCAAGGACTTCCTCCTTGGACGTCGTGGGCGCTCGGGAGAAGATCCGTACGCGAATCCTCTGCCTGCACTGCCGGAGTGAACCCCGCTGGTCGGGGGCCGGACTGCAGATCGCATCTGCCTGTGCCCCAGCCTGACGGGCGACCGGGGCAGGCGCATCAGTCAGTCGACTGGTCGTAGCCCGCAGGCGTCCTGGCCGAGGCGCGTCGGCTGCCCGGTGCCCGGGAAGCGGCTGCCGGACGGCTGGACGCGGCGGCCGTACTGGCCCGGCGAGACGCCTTCGTCTAAGGACGAGGGCCGGGTGGCTTGGCCGGCCGGCATCGGCGCGGACCTGGTGCGTGGCCACGGCCGTCTGGACGGCCTCCGGCGAGTGCGGGTCTCGCAACCCGACGGCAGGAGCGTCCTGCCGGCCGCACGTCATGCGTCGTCGTCAGCACTGGAAGCAGCGCGGTGCTGCCCGACCTGCCGGGCAGCACCGAGGTGCGGGCCTGAAGCAGCCGCGAGGCGACCTCCTCGCCCGCCGCCCGGGCCATCGGCTACGTCGATCACCGTGCCCTGCTCACCCACCAGGGCAGGTGCCAGGCCCGGATCGCCAGAGCTGCGATCGCGGCCCGCGCCGAGGGACGCCCCACGCACGCCGTAAGGGCCTCGGCGGCGCGGCCGAAGTGTCGATACTCGGCCACCGCTGTGAAGCACCACACCAGCCGCAGGCAGAAGGCTCCGCGGGCGCTGACGAGTCGAGCACTCCTCCGGAGCGGCGCTTGCTCGACCACTCTCGCCGAGTGGTCCAGTTCGGCACGCGGCCGGGTTGATGCCGGCGGCGGCCACGATCTCCCGGAGTGTGGAGGAGCCATCGGGTGGCCCAGCCCGGCGAGTCCGGGCCTTGGCCCGTTACCTCTGTGACGGTCTCGACAGAAAGGTGTGCCATTCGTTGCCTCGAATAGGGCAATAGTATGCTTTATCTTCTGGCCAGCAGGGGCAGGGAGCACATCACATAGACGCTGACGGGACGAGGGATCCACACCATGAACGAGCTGACCGGTCGCTTCTGCGTGCGCTCTCCCCGACTGCTTTCGGCTGGGGCACACCATGGGCACTAGGCACAGCGCGACGAGCCGGCCGGAGCCCGTCACCGGGCTGACGGGCCGGGAATCGGAGGTCGGCCGGATCCTGGACGCGATCGAGCATGGTCAAAGCACCCCGCGAGCGCTGCTCATCATCGGCGAGGCGGGTAGCGGCAAGACATCGTTGCTGGAGGTCGCTGCCGAGCACGCGCGGGTGACCGGGGCGTATGTGCTGAGGTCTCAGGGCTGTGCCGGCGAGTCGGAGCAGTCGTTCGCAGCCCTGCACCAGTTGCTGCTTCCGCTCATGCCCGGCGCCGCCGATCTCCCCGGCCATCTGCGGGAGGTTCTGGAGACCTCGTTCGGCCTCGCCCCGATCACCAGGCCCGCCGATCCGATGCTGCTGCGTGTCGCCGTCCTCACCCTGCTGACCGGGGCTTCGCGCCACCGACCTGTCGTGCTGCTCGGCGATGACATCCAGCTCTTCGACCGCGACTCCCTCGACGTCCTGGGGTTCGTGCTGCGCCGTTTCGCGGCCGAGCCGGTGACGGTGCTCCTCACAGCCAGGGGGCTGACACCTCCGGACGCTGCTGTCGCGCACCTGCCAGTCCTGTCGTTGGGACCGCTGACGGTCCAGGCGGCGGCCCGCCTCCTGGACGCGCAACCCGAGTCTCCCACCGGCAGGGCCCGGAGTGATGTTCTGGACCAGGCTGACGGCAATCCTCTGGCCATCATCGAACTGTGCCGTTCCGTGCGGTCGGGCAGCCCGCTTGGTCTGAACGACGGCGCACTGCCCCGGACCCAGCGGATCCAGGAGATGTTCTCCGCCCGGTTGCGCGCGCTGCCGGTCACCACCCAACGGTTGGTGCTCTACGCAGCGGCTTCCTCGGACCAAGAGGACCTGGAAACCATTATGTCCGCAGCGGGAGCAGGCACGGACCTGTCGGTATGGGCGCCCGCGGAGGACGCTGGGCTGATCACGATTGCAGGCCGCCAGGTGGGTTTCCGGCACCCGCTCGTGCACGCGGCCGCCTACCAGGGCGCCTCGGCGCACCTGCGCCAGCGAGCACACATCGACCTCGCGGCCGTGCATCGGAACGATCCGGCACGCCAGGCCTGGCACTTGGCCGCGGCCTGCATCGGCCAGGATGAATCCGTGGCGGCGACCCTGGAGGACACCGCAGAACTCGTCGAACAGCGTGGCGGATTCTACGCGGCCGCACGGGCCCTGGAGCGATCCGCCGAGTGCAGTCCCGCTCCGGAGGACCGGGCCCGCCGATACGCCAAAGCGCTGAGAGCCGCCAACTGCGCGGGCGACACATTCTGGGTGCGCGAGCTCTACGCCAAGGTCACCGCACTGACCAAGGACCGCGACCTGCTCGCCGTTGCGGCGAACGGGGCCGGTCTGGCTCTTTCCATGTCCGGCCATCAGCGGGAAGCGTTCCAGCTCCTGATCGGCGCCCTGGAACCGGACCTGCCGCAGGACGCCAGGACAACGCTCGCGGTGACCGCCGTGATCGGTGCGGTCGCCTTCCAGTCAGGCCTGTCCGAGGTCAGGCGCCCGCTGGTTCCCCTCCTCGAAGCAATCGAGACCAGCGCCGTCAGTACGCCATACTCCGAGCTGGTTGCGGACGAGGCCGTCAGCGCGTTGCGGGCAGTCATCCTCTGCGAAGCGGATCCGATCAGGAACGCCCCTGCCCTGCTGAGCCGAACCCGGCGGCCGAGCCTGCTGGAGCCGCTGACCGGCATCGCGGAGCTGATCCGATTGCAGACGTTGGGCGCGGTTGCCTGGTGGGCCGACGAGTCCGACCTGTGCGTCAATACCTTCCGGCAGGCGTTCGCCATGCTCCGCTCGTACGGAGCCATCGGAACGGGCGCAATCGCCCTCTCGGCAATGGGCTCGGCCCTGATCGATGTCGGGCTGTGGGAAGAAGCCGACGAACTGCTGGACGAGGCAGCAACCCTGGCGGCCGTCCAGAAGTTGAAGCACATCGAAGTCGACGTCGAGGCCCTACGAGTGACGCTGCAAGCCCTGCGCGGCCGCTCCGCCGGTGCCGGGATCTTGACGGACCCCGCCTGGGCAGTTGTCAACCTGGAGGAGAACACAGCCACCCACGCACGGCTGCTGCGCGCGGCGGGCACCGCCGCCGCAACCGCCGGCGACTACGACGGGGCACTGCGCCACTTCCGGCAGCTGTTCCACCAGGACGGCACCCCTCTGCACTACTTCCTCTCCCACGGCTCCATCGCCGACCTCGCCGCCGTCGCCCAGCGGACCGGACGCCAGGAGGAGGTCGAGCCTGTCGTCGCGGCGGTACGCAAGGCGCTGGGACCGCATCCGACAACCCGTATGATGCTGCTACTGCACCACGCCACCGCGCTGGTCGGTGACCCGACGCAGGCAGAGCACCACTTCCGCCTGGCCCTGTTCAACCCGGCCGGTGAACAGTGGCCGCTCGCCCGTGCGCAGGCCCGGCTTCACTACGCCCAGTGGCTGCGCAGACGACGGCGCCCGCTGGACGCCCGCCCACTCCTGGCCTCGGCAATGGAGGCTTTCTCCCGGCTCGGTGCCGCGGCCCTGGCCGACGAGGCTCGGGCCGAACTCCGGGCGAGCGGCGTCGCCACGTCATCCGACCGGCCCGATCCGCTGTCGGAACTGACCGCCCAGCAGCAGCAGATCGTACGGCTGGCGGCGCAGGGCCTGGGCAACAAGGAGATCGGAGAGAAGCTCAAGCTGTCCCCCCGCACGATCGGCTCGCATCTCTACCAGGTGTATCCGAAACTCGGCGTCAGCAGCCGCCACCAGCTCCGCGACGTCATTGGCGTCCTGTGAACGAAGCGGAGCCAACTGGCGTGTACCGTCCCGATCGCTACGAGGAATTAGAGGTGAGGCGTGTGGAGTACAAGCCCGTCACCGGCGGAGGCGGTCCCGATCGCCCCGCCGTGGTCCTCGACCCCGTCGTCCAACGGTTGGTCGACGCCTCGGCTGACCCGCCGCACCTGCATCAGCTCGGTCCGGTCGACGGCCGGGAGGCACTCCTGGAGGCCCAGGGGCATCTGTTGGACGACTTCGCCGTGGACGCCGAGTTCTGGGCGGTGCCGGTCGGCCCCTCCGGACTGGTCGGCTTCTGGACCTTCCGCCCTGCAGCGCGGAGCGGTCCGCTCCCTGTGGTCCTTTACGTCCACGGGGGCAGGTGGATGCTCGGTGACGCGCAGACCCACACCCGGATGATCTGTGAACTCGTGACCGCCAGCGAAGCCGTGTTCGTGGTCCCCGAGTACACGCGCACTCCCGAGGCCCGGTACCCGGTAGCGCTCGAAGAGTTGTACGCCGTATTGACCTGGCTGACCGACAACGCCTCAGACCTCGCACTGGACAGTCGGAGGCTGGCGGTGGCCGGCGACTGCGCGGGCGCCACCATGGCCACAGCGCTCACCATGATGGCCAAACAACGCGGCGGCCCGCGCATGCGCGCACAACTGCTCTACTACCCGATGACCGCCCCACACTGCGACACTGTCTCGCGGAAACACTTCGGGTCCGGCTACCTCCTGACCACGAAGGCCCTGGACTGGTACTGGCAGCAGTACACGGACGACGATCGAGAACTCGCCGAAGCCACCGCCTCCCCGCTACGGGCAACCACCGCCGAGCTCGCGGGCCTGCCCCCCGCACTGATCGTCACAGCCGAGGCCGACGTCGTACGGGACGAGGGGGAACAGTACGCGCGTCAACTACAGCAAGCAGGCGTGGCCGTGACCGCCATCCGCTACCTCGGAACAATCCACGACTTCGCGTCTCTGAACGCTCTACGCGACAGCCCGCCCACCCAAACCGCCATCCGCCAAGGCGGTGCCTTCCTCAAAGACGCTCTCGCTACTGGGCATTGAGAGCGTGGAGGTGAACCGTGCTCTCACTGGATCAACGGCCAAGGAGCAGTCCAAGGCCGAGTACGTCGTAGCCCCAGCGGAAGAGCTGTCTGCCAGGACGTTATTGCATCTGGCGGGCTCGTTGGCCTTCGACCGCGATGATCACGGAACGTCTTGTCCCGGACGGATGATGGGAGTTGTTCCAGCGGGTGGTGCCGGTGGCACCAACACGTCGCAAGGCGGCGGGCGACGACGCTACGAGACCGGGAGGTGCTGGCCGCCATCTTGTTCGTGGCTACCTCCGGGCGCACCTGGCGGCAGGCCCCGGAGAGGTCAGGTCCATCATGGTCCACGGTGTTCCGGCGCTTCACCGAGTGAAGCCAGGCCCGGGTATGGGGCAAGCTACACCGCCTGGTGACGAGCTGCCGTCATCGCGGACGCGGCTTCCGCGTCGGCCCGCGTGTCCGTCAGCCATCCGGCGTCGAGGAGGACTCGGATCATGACCCGCATGGCCCCGATGTGCCCGGCCCGGGCCCGCTGCCCTGTCTGCACGTCAGTAGTTGCGGAACCCCGTCGGCGCAGTCGGCAACGCGGAGAACACCCGGGTCAGGAACTGCGCCCAGGACGTCCTCCGCGATCTGCTCGACCGTCTGGTCCGCGAGCGGGCCCAGGGGCTTCGTGCGCGCCCGCCTGCTGGATCCTGTCCAGTGTCGTGCGCACGCGAAGCCAGAACCGCCGGCTGAGCACTCCGGCAAGGTCCGGAGCCGAGTGATGTCCGGCAGCGGCGGAGATCAGCCCTTTTCAGCAGAGGGGCGAGCGGCACGAACCGGTCGTCGAGGTCCGATCCCCGTGGAACACCCGCATCCCGCGCCGCTTCACAGATGTCAAAGCCTGCCCGAGAATCGTGGTCTCGCCGCTGCCTGCGGGGCCTTCGACACGGACGATCCCGCCTTCGCGGCGGGCCGGCAAGTCGAGCCGCTCCTCGATGTGCTCCAGTTCCGTCTCCCTGGCGCGGACCGGTACCCTCACCCCGCCGAGGTCCTCGGGGAGGGCCGTGTTGTCAATCGGTTCACTCCCATTCCGCCGCCCGGGACCGCACCGATGAGACTCGGTTCCGGGCGCGGTAACGGCGGGTCGTCATGAACCATGGGGCCGACCCGACCTCCCCGAGGGTGTCCCTGGCCTCGGGGAGGCTGGCAATGGAGGGGACGCCGCCCTCCCTTATTTGCCGGTGGGCCTCAGTCGAAGCGCAGGTCGGCGAGTTGCCGTTCCAGCGCGGCGACGTCGTCCTCGGGCTCGGCACGAGCCGGGCGGGCGGTCATCAGCACGGCCAGTTCGCCGCCCGCCCGCCGGATGCGCGCGGGAAGGCCGTCGGTGTACTCGTCTCCTCTCGATCCCCAGTCCTCGGACGCCGCGTACACCGCCGTGGGGACGACGGCGGCGCGCAGATAGGAAAAGAGCGGGCGCAGGGCGTGCTCCAGGACCAGGGAGTGGCGGGCGGTCCCACCCGTCGCCGCGACCAGGACCGGTTTCCCCGTGAGGGCGTCCGGGTCGATCAGGTCGAAGAAGGACTTGAACAACCCACTGTAGGAAGCCGTGAACACGGGGGTCACGACGATCAGGCCGTCGGCCTCCGTCACCGCATCGATCACCGCGGCCAGTCGGGACGGTGGAAAGCCGGTTACCAGGTGGCCGGCGATGTCGCGGGCCAGTTCGCGCAACTCGACGATCTCGGTGGGCACGGTGTGCCCCTGGGCCGCGAGATCGCCGCGGGCAGACTCGATGAGCCGGTCCGCGAGCAGGCGGGTGGAGGAAGGGGTGCTCAGCCCAGCGGAAACAGCGATCAGCTTCATGCGGCCGTGGCTCCCCGCGACTTCGCGGCAGCGGTGCCCCGAGCCGTGTGCGTCGGCGCGTTCGGCACATCGGCGGGGCGTCCGTTTGCGAACTCCTTGCGCAGCACGGGCACGACCTCCTCGCCGAGGATGTCGAGCTGTTCCAGGACGGTCTTCAGGGGCAGGCCCGCGTGATCCATCAGGAAGAGCTGGCGCTGGTAGTCGCCGACGCTCTCCCGGAAGGTCAGGGTCCGCTCGATGACCTGCTGGGGAGAGCCCACGGTCAGCGGGGTCTGCTCGGTGAACTCCTCGAGCGACGGGCCGTGGCCGTACACGGGAGCATTGTCGAAGTAGGGGCGGAACTCCCGTACGGCGTCCTGGGAGTTCTTTCGCATGAAGACCTGTCCACCGAGACCCACAATGGCGTCTTCCGGACGGCCGTGACCGTGGTGAGCGTACCGGCGTCGGTACAGCTGCACCATGCGCCTTGTGTGGTCCGTCGGCCAGAAGATGTTGTTGTGGAAGAAACCGTCGCCATAGAACGCGGCCTGCTCCGCGATCTCCGGGGACCTGATGGATCCGTGCCAGACGAATGGTGGGACGCCGTCCAGCGGCCGGGGTGTCGAGGTGAAGGCCTGGAGCGGCGTACGGAACGTGCCCTCCCAGTCCACGATGTCCTCGCGCCACAGTCGGCGCAGCAGCGCGTAGTTCTCCTTGGCGAGGTTGATGCCCTGGCGGATGTCCTGGCCGAACCACGGGTAGACGGGACCGGTATTGCCCCGGCCCAGCATGAGGTCGACCCGGCCGTCGGCCAGGTGCTGGAGCATCGCGTAGTCCTCGGCGATCTTCACCGGGTCGTTGGTGGTGATCAGCGTCGTGGCGGTGGACAGGATCAGCTTCTCGGTGCGGGCCGCGATGTAGCCGAGCATGGTGGTCGGGGACGACGGGACGAACGGCGGGTTGTGGTGCTCGCCGGTCGCGAAGACGTCCAGGCCGACTTCCTCGGCCTTGAGCGCGATGGCAATCATCGCCTTGATGCGCTCGTGTTCGGTCGGAGTGCGACCGTCGGTGGGGTCGGGGGTCACGTCCCCGACGGTGAAGATGCCGAACTGCATGGGCTCTCTGCTCTCCTGAATCTGCCTGGATCCCGCGGATGCAGGCCGTGGAAGCGGCGGGTACGGCGTCACTTCGACAGGAAGGCGAGGAGGGCCGTGTTGACCTCCTCCGCGTGGGTCCACAGGAGGCCGTGCGGGGCGCCTTCGATCTCCACGTAGTCGGCGGACGGGAGCATCTGGTGGAACGGGCGCGCCGTTCCCTCGGCCGGGAGGATCCGGTCGGCCGTTCCGTGCAGGATGAGCGCCGGAACGTCGATGGCGGGGATGTCGGCGCGGAAGTCCGTGTACCAGGTGGAGGGCGCGGCCGCGGCCGCGAAGGAGCCGCCGCCGGCCGCCACGTTCCAGCTGTTGCTCACCGCTTCGGCGCTGATCCTGGTGCCGAGGTTCTCGTCGAGGTTGTAGAAGTCGTTGAAGAAGGCCGTGTAGTAGGCGTACCGGTCGGCCTTGACGGCGGCGACGACTCCGTCGAAGAACTCCTTGGGGGCGACGCCGTCGGGGTTGTCGTCGTTCTTGAGCAGGAAGGGCTCCAGCGAGGCCAGGAAGGCGACCTTGGCAACCCGGTCGGAGCCGTACGCGGACACGTAGCGGGCGACCTCACCGGTGCCCATGGAGAATCCGACCAGGACGGCGTTGCGCAGGTCGAGGGTCTCCATCACAGTGTTCAGGTCGGCGGCGAAGGTGTCGTAGTTGTACCCGGCCGTCGGCTGGGAGGACTGCCCGAATCCGCGGCGGTCGTAGGTGATCACACGGTAACCGGCGTCGAGCAGCGCAGCGCTCTGCCGCTCCCAGGAGTGTCCATCGAGCGGGAAGCCGTGGATGAGGACGACCGGCTGGCCGGCTCCGTGGTCCTCGTAGTACAGGTCGATGGCGGTGGAGTTCTCCTGGCCCACGGTGATGTACGGCATGGGGTGCTTCCTCAATTCGGGTCGGTGGTCCGCGCATCGGTGCGGCGCGGAATGCCGTCACGCTATGACCGGCGCGGCGCCGTCTGTTGTCGCGTGACGCACCGCGCCTTGCCCATGGGCGCAGAGTTCCGCCCGGAATCAGCCGATGTCGGACGGCTCGACGTCGGCTTCCGCCGGCACGAGCCGGGTCAACTGGACCCTGGAGCTGACCGAGAGCTTGCGGAAGACCGACGCGAGATGGTGTTCACCGTGTGTGGGAGGACGAACAGAGCCGCGGCGGCTGACCGGTTGGTGTGCCACGCGGCAACCAGCCGGGCGACCTTGCGTTCCGAGGCGGCGAGCGCGTCCCAGTCCTGGGTGGGACGCGGCCGGGCCGCAGTGCGCCGGTTGGAGCGGATCAGGGCCCGGCCGAGGACCGCCCGGACCCGGTCGGCCCCGAAGCCGGCTCCTGCCTGCGCGTATGTCTCGTAGGCTCTGGTCAGCGCAGGTATCGCGGCGCCGTCGCCAGTGATCAGCGGCGCGCGCCCGAGTATGTATGCGGCGTCGTCGACCATGCTGCGATGGGGCACGGCCGGAGCCACCACCTTCAGTCCGGCGGCGGCCAGTTCGGGGATGACGCGGGCGTAGCTGGAGGCGTCAGCGAAGGCGACGTGCACCAGCACGACGTCGGGGCCGACAGGTCAGGACATGAGTGAGCTCCTCGATGCGCGGGCTGTGGTGCGGAAGGTCAGGCGTCGGCGTGCTTCAGAGGCCGAAATGTGCGCGGCGCGCCTCGGGCACGTCCGGGCAGGCCCGGCAAGAAACCCGACGGCCTGGCCGCCGACAATGCCTACAGCAACGGATGGTGCCGCGACTGCCTGCGCGGACGCGGCATCCCGCACACCATCCCGGAGTAGACCGACAGCCAGGCCGTCCGCCTGCGAAAGGGCTCGCGTGGCGGGCGACCACCGGGCTTCGCCGAGGAGCGGTACAAGAAACGCAACACCGTCGAACGGGCCATCAACAAACTCAAGCACGCCAGAGCGGTTGCCACTCGCTATGACAAGCGCGCTCGGCACTGTTACCGCAGCAGCCCCCGTCATCTGGTTCCGTACGTGATCGCCCGGACATTCCTGGCGGGTCAGTACACCTAGCGGGACTTCTCGGGGCGGTTCACTACCTGCGGTTCCATGGGTGCTCCTGTGCGATCACGGTGTCATGGGGATCGGTTGGCATGTTCAGAGCGTGCGGCGCACGCCGGCCTGGCGTTCCAGGTTGCGGAGCTGGACCCCGAGGTCACCCTCGACGGCGGCGTGGGCCGGGCCACTGCGGCCGATGGGCAGCACCTCCTCGCTGCGCATGTCCTCCAGCATCAGGGCGAACGCCGCGTACGCCGCGACGAGCGCCGCCACGAGGCCGAGGGCCCCGGACGTACGCGTGAGCCATTCGGCGCCGGTCAGCCCCGAGAGACCGGTGGCCGCCCAGCGGGGCAGGGAAACCACGAGGACGAGCCACAGTGCGCGCTTCGGCCGCGTCACTGCGGCCATCAGTGCCCCGAAGCAGAGGAGTGCCAGATTGAAGACGCCCAGCACGCGCAGGCCGTCGGCTGCACCACTGAACATGATGAGCGAGTAGGCCAGCCAGCTGCTGGCGAACACGGCCATGAGCGTCGCCGCGATCACGTCCCGGGCCCCGAAGGCCAGGATGCTCACCAGGAATTGCAGGGCAAACGCCGGCAGCACGCACAGGGCGACGGCACGACGGGCCTCGGTCTCGAAGACCCCGAGCTGAAGGCATCCCGTCATCACGGAGGCGATCGCCACCGTGAAGAAGCCCAGCGGCATGGGTGAGGCGATGGGGCGCAGGTTGATCCGGGTCATCGACCGGAGGTCCGGTTCGAAGTGGCGTCCCGGCGGTGTGTCTGTGTCCGGCAGGCCGCCCGGCGCGTCGTCGGCGCCGGCAGCGGAGGTGGAAGCGGAAGCGGTATTCATGGGTGGTTCTCTCGTTCAGTGCTCGAAGCAGGGGTCGTAGATCGGCAGAGGCGCTTCGGGAGCGGAGCCACGTGCGACGCGCCACTGGCGGTGCTGCTCGGACTCGGCGACGGCCTCGGCCACGAGCGACGCCTGACGGGCACCGCTCTGGTAGCCGCCGAAGTGGACCACCGGGCTCCACTCCGGACTGACCGGCGGGAGGGTCTCGTCGAGTCCCTCGTACTCCGCGCTCGCGTAGACGATGCGGCCGCCGACGACGGTGAGCACAGACTCGATGTCGGGGATGGCCGCCTCAGGCACGGTGAGGTAGTCGTCGGACAGGATCGCCAGGTCGCCGTAGCAGCCTTCCCGCAGAACTCCCTTGACGTCCTGCTCACCGGTGAGTCGCGCCCCTCCGCGGGTGTAGAGGCCGAGGGCGGTCTCCCTGCTGATCAGGTTCTCGGCCGGGTAGAGCACGGTGCCGCCGACGGTGCGCCCGGTCACCAGCCAGTGGAGCGCGACCCATGGGTTGTAGGAGGAGACGCGGGTGGCATCGGTTCCGGCGGCCACGGTCAGGCCCCGGTCGAGCATCGCCCGGACCGGCGGGGTGTGGGCGGCGGCCTCGGCGCCGTAGCGGTCCCGGAAGGCGGTGCCCTGGAAGGACATCCGGTTCTGTACGGATACGGCGCCGCCGAGGGCCACGATCCGGTCCAGGCTGTCGGCCGAGACGGTCTCCGCGTGATCGAAGAGCCAGCGGTTGCCGCCCGGGAAGAGCCCTTCGGCCGCGAGCTTCTCGAAGACGGCCAGGTCGCGGCGGATCGTCTCGTCGTAGGTCGCGTGGAGCCGGAAGCCCCAGCCGTTCTCGAGTAGGAGCCGTACGGCGCTCTCGAATTCAGTCTCGTAGCCTGCGGCGAGTTCGGGCCGGGGTTCGGAGAAGTTCTCGAAGTCGGCGGCGGCCCACGTCAGGTTCTCACCCGCGCCGTTCAGCCGGAGCCACTCGTCCCCGTCCTCGGGCTTCACCATCTCGGTCCAGCGCTTCAGGTCGGCGAGCTCCTGGCCGGCCGTCTGCGGGAACAGGTGGTAGGCGATCCGGAGGGTCAGCTCCCCCGACCTGGCCAGGTCGACGACCGTGGCGTAGTTGTCGGGGAAGTTCTGGAACCCTCCGGCGGCGTCGACCGCGGAGGTGAGTCCGAAGCGATTGAGCTCGCGCAGGAAGTGCCGGGTCGATGTCCGTTTGTCGGCCTCGTCGAGGGCCGGCGCCTTGGCCAGGGTCGAGTACAGGATGAGGGCACCCGGCGCTGCGAGGAGCACCCCGTTGGGTTCGCCGTCCCGGCCCCGTACGATCTGCCCGCCGCGCGGGTCGGGGGTGTCCCGGGTGAATCCGGCGGCCTTGACGGCGGCACGGTTCATCAGCGCCGACTGGTAGAGGTGCAGGACGAACACCGGGGTGTCGGGGGCAGCGGCGTTCAGTTCCGCGACGGTCGGCATCCTGCGCTCGGCGAACTGTTCGGCGGTCCAGCCACCCACGACGCGGATCCACTGCCCCTTGGGGGTGCGGCCGGCCTGCTCGCGCAGCATCGCGAGGGCGTGTCGGAGGCTGCGCACGCCGTCCCAGCGCAGCTCCAGGACGTAGTTCAGGCCGCCCCGGATGACGTGCAGGTGCGAGTCGTTGAGACCGGGGATCACCCGGCGGCCGAGAGCGTCGACAACCTTCGTTCCCGGCCCGACGAGGTGGGCGAGGTCGTGGTCGTCACCGAGGGCCGCGACCCGGCCGTCGCGGATCGCGACGGCCCGGGCCTCGGGACGGTCGGGGTCACCGGTGAACACCTTCGCGTTACGGACAAGAAGGTCTGCCTGCGGCTGTTCCTGCCGCGGGCCGGGCACGAGGCCCGCAACAGGCATGCTCATCGACGGCCCCATCACACCAGGGCCTTGCGCAGGGTGTCGATCGCGACACCGATGGCGAGTTCCGCGGCCTGTGTCTCGCGCAATGCGTTCAGCATGACGAAGTCGTGAATGACCCCCTGTACACGCAGGGCGGTGACGGGGACTCCGGCGGCACGGAGCTTCGCCGCGTACGCCTCGCCCTCGTCGCGCAGAACATCGGCTTCGGCGGTGATGACCAGGGCGGGCGGCAGGCCGGTCAGCTGCTCGGTGGTGGCGCGCAGCGGCGAGGCGGTGATCTGGGCGCGCTCGGCCTCATCGGTCGTGTACTGGTCCCAGAACCACTGCATGCCGTCGCGGCGCAGGAAGTAGCCCTCGGCGAACTGCTGGTACGAGTCGGTGTCGAAGCTCGCGTCGGTGACCGGGTAGAAGAGGACCTGGTGAGCGAGGCGGACATCGCCGCGCTGCTTGGCCATGAGGGTGAGGGCAGCGGTCATGTTGCCGCCGACCGAGTCGCCGGCGACGGCGATCCGGGTGCCGTCGAGCTCCTTGTGGTGTCCCTCACGGGCGATCCACTGGGCGACGCTGTAGTTCTGCTCGATGGCGACGGGGTAGCGGGCCTCGGGCGAGAGGTCGTACTCGGGGAAGACGACGGCCGCCCCGGTGCCGACGGCGAGTTCGCGGACGAGCCGGTCGTGGGTGTGCGCGTTGCCGAAGACCCAGCCCGCGCCGTGGATGTAGAGGATGACGGGAAGGGGGCCGGTGGCACCGCGCGGGCGGACGACCCGGGCACGGACGTCGCCGGCCGGACCACCGTGAACGGTGATCCATTCCTCGTCGACGGCGGGCAGCAGGACGCCTTCGCCGCTCTGGACGTCGTCCACGGCCTTGCGGCCGTCCGCCACGGGAATCTGGAAAAGGAACGGCGGCTGGGCGGTGGCCTCGGCGAACGCCTGGGCGGCGGATTCGAGGGTCGGCCTGTTCTGCATGAGAGGTTCTCCTTCGGAGGGTGTGTGAATGGGGCGCGTTCAGCGGGTGCGCGCGTCGCCGAGAAGGTCACGCCACGCATGAGGCAGTGGTGCTTCCTGTAAAGATGCGCGTGTCGGTGACTACGCGGTTCAGCCGCTGGCAGGCCTGCATGCGGGTGTCGTGGCGAAGGCCGGTCGGCAACTGCTTGCGCGTGCCGAACGCCTTGGTTCCGGCGCCCTTCTGGGGCGGCAGCGGCTGGCCGCCACGGCGCAGGGGTGTGGTGGTGGATGCGGTGATCGCGGTCTTCTTCAGCTCTCCTGGTGGGATGGGTGGGAGGGCCCGGCCGCCCGCGGGGGGCGCAGGGTGGCCGGGCCCGGCCTGCGCGGCTCGCGCTCAGCGCCCGCCGGGGGCGGCGGCCCTCGGCGCCGCCGGGGCCGGCCGATGCAGTACGAGCCGGGTGAGCAGCCCGCTGCCGAGACCCGCCACGAGAGCGAGACCCGCCCACCACAGCGGATACGGCGTGAGGCCGAGGGCCGCGTCGAGCGACCAAGCGCCTGGTCCGGTGGCGGCGAGAGCGGCGGCGGTACCGATGAGGACGAGCGGGTATTCGTACCCGTCGTTCTGTACCCAGAGGCCGTTGTGCCATTTCACGGTGAGAGCGACCGTCATGACTCCCATGGCCCCGGTCGCCGCGAGCGGGGTCAGGAAGCCGGCGGCGAGCAGCAGACCCGATCCGATCTGGCCACCGCCCGCCGCCAGAGCTGTGAGGGCTCCGCCGCGGAAGCCGTCGGCACGGAACTCCTCCGTACCGCCCTCAAGTCCCCTGCCGCCCAGGTGTGAGCTGATCTTCTGCACCCCATGGCCGGCGACGAGCAGGCCCACCAGCAGACGCAGGATCAGAATGCCGGTGTCCAAGGCGGTCAGCCGGCCGCGTGTGCGCCGATGACGCTCTGCGCGTACACGACACCCAGGCCATACGCGCCCGCGTGGGCCTTGACAATCTCCATGACCGCGCCGTACGTCTCCTGACGCGCCCAGTCACGCTGCAGCTCCAGCAGGACCTGCACCCAGGTCACCGGAACCGCGCCGGCGGCAATCATCCGCTGCAGCGCGTGCTCGTGGGCAGCGGGGCTGACGCCGCCGGAGGCGTCGGAGACCACGTACACCTCGTAACCCTGCTCCAGCGCGGACAGCGCGGGCAGCACCAGGCAGACCTCGGTCCACAGGCCTGCCAAGATGATCTTGTTGCGCCCGGTCGCCTTGACCGCCGCCACGAGGGCCTCGTCCTCCCAGGCGTTCATGGTCGTGCGGTCGATGACCTCGTGCTCGGGAAACACCTCGGCCAGCTGCGGCAGCAGGGGGCCGGAGAACGACTCGGCGGCGACCGTGGTCAGGACGGCCGGCACATCGAACGCCTGAGCCGCCTTGGCGAGACCCACGGTGCTGTTGATGATCGCGGCGCGGTCGCCGCTCCCGGTGCCGAAGAACATCTGCGGCTGGTGGTCCACGAAAAGCATGACAGCGTTATCGGGCGTGAGCAGGTCCGCACTGGGGGCAGGGTGCACCTTGTTGATATCGAACATAAGAAGTCCTTTCGGAACGGTCGGAATCGCGCCCGCCGCGTTCCCGCGGCTCGACAGAACCCAAAGCTATGACCGGTCCGACCGACCAACTTTTCCCTCTGCGCCCAGGAGTTGGCACGACAGTGCACTACCCGCTCAGGACCGGGACCACCGTCCGCTCCTCGATCACGCCACGTGCGCCATCGCCCCGCTGCCACCACCTGCCTCGACCCAATCGACATCGAGGTAGATCTCCTCCACCGCATGGAAACCCAACGTCTGCAAGCACCTCGTCTGTACTGACCCGTGAGGTCAGGGACTCGATGTGCGTGATGTCCGGCTCGGCTACGGCAATGCAGCCATCGGACAAGACCGCGAGATCTCGCGACGGGCATCTTCACCGGCGCTGCACCGTGACCACCACGACCAAGACCGCCAGCAGCACACCGGCGACCAGGGAAGGTGCCGGGAAGAAGGCGGCCAGCAGGACGCCGCCCGCCACGACGGGATACGGAATCCATTCGGCCGCGGTTCTTTGATGGGGCCGGAGGTGTACGGCCCACACGGTGATCAGGAAGACGGCCGCGGGAACAGTGACTGCCGCGCCCGCAGTCAACGGCGAGACGTCCGTGCGACGCGTGACGTGGTCGGCGTACGCGGCCAGGCCGGCTCCCTCGGCGGTCGCCGAAGCGAAGATCAGGTAGTGGCCGTAGGCCCAGGTGAATCTTCTGCGGTGGGCCTGGTGTGTCGTGGCAAGCAGGGTGTGCGCGGATCTGGCGAAGTACAGCCACCACATGGCGTAGGCCATGAACAGGCCACCGGCCGCGACCGCGTACAGCGAGCCGGTGCCGTGGTTCCGGTCGAACGCGCCCTGGACGGCGACGGTGGCCGCCGCGACGAACTCTCCGAGGACGATGAGGGTGAAGCTTTCGTAGCGCTCGGCAATGTGGCGCGGATGCCATGGGGTCATCCCTGCGGACTGCGCCCACACGGGGACGGACACCTCGGCGACGATCAACACCACAATGCCCGGCAGCCGCGCCGATACCGGGAGACCGAGCAACCCGACCCAACCGACCTGACATACTGTCACTCCGACGGCGAAGCGCAGAGTGGTCGCCCGTCGAGGGGGGTCGGACCACGCGGCGCGCAGCCACAGGGCGGCCAGCGCAGTGCGCAGCACGACGTATCCGATGGTGATGACCCGCAGGTCACCCTCCTCGAACGCGCGCGGAACGCCTGCCGCGAGCACCAGCGACCCCGTGATCTGGACCAACACCGTCAACCGGTACAGGACATCGTCCGGGTCGTAGGCGGAAGCAAACCAGGTGAAGTTCATCCACGCCCACCAGATGGTGAAGAAGACCAGCGCGAAGCGCAGGACACCGGTGGCGTACTCCCCATCGGTCAGCGCCTCGTGCAGGCTCCCGGACGCCTGCGCCACCGCGATCACGAAACACAGGTCGAAGAGAAGCTCCAGGGAGGTAGCGGCCCTGTGCGGCTCACCGGGGTCGCGGCCCAGCATGGTGCGCCATCGCCTGGGCACCGGGGTCGCGTGGGCGATCTGGCGGCGGCTCAGCGGAGGGCTCCGAGCGCGGCCTCGACCGTCCGGTGGAAGGTGGGATAGGTGTAGATCATGTGCTGGAGCCGGTCGACGGGTATCTCGGCGTGGACGGCCACGTTCAGTCCGTAGAGCACCTCGCCTCCCGCCGGCCCCGCCGACGTCGCGCCGATCAACACGCCCCGGTCCGCGTCCTCGACAAGCTTGATGAGCCCCTCGTTGCCCGGCCCGTGGACCCAGCCTCGCGTGGAGAGGGCGATGGGCAGCACACTGGTGCGTACGCGCAGCCCCCGTTCACGCGCCTGCCGCTCCGTCAACCCGACGGCCCCGATCTCCGGATCGGTGAAGGTGACACGGGGCAGCGCCCGGTAGTCGGCGCCGGGACCGGGCTGTCCGATGATGTCCCGGACGGCGATCTGCGCCTGGTACATCGACACATGGGTGAAGGCGCCTCGGCCGGTGATGTCGCCGACCGCCCACAGCCCCTCCCCCGCCCGCATCTGCTCGTCCGTGTTCACGGCTCCCGCCGTTGGATCCAGCCCCACCGTGTCGACCGCCAGCGCGGCCAGGTCGGCGTGGCGTCCAGTGGCGACCAGAAGCCGTTCGGCACGAAGCGACTCCCCGTCACCCTCAAGGCGGACGGTGAACTCGGTGCCGTCATGACTGACCTGCCGTGCCCGAGCACCCGTGAGCACGGTGACTCCGTCCGCCCGCAGAACCTCCGCGGCCAGCTCCCCGGCTTCCGGTTCCTCCTGCGACAGCAGTCGGTCCTGTCCCTCGATCACCGTGACCGCGCACTTGAAGCGGGCGAAGACCTGGGCAAGTTCCACACCGATGGCACCTCCGCCGAGCACGACCAGCGACTCCGGCAGTTCCTTGGCCGCCATGACGTCCCGGTTGGTCCAGTACGGCGTTCCCCCGAGGCCCGGCACCGGAGCAATCCGGGGCCGCGTGCCGGTGGCCAGCACGACACCGCGCCGGGCTTCGAACGTGCGGTCGCCGACCACCACGCGGCGCGGCCCGGAGAGACGGCCCGTCCCCCGGACGAGCCGACCGCCTTTGGCCACGAGACGGTCGGCGGCGGCCTGGTCGTTCCAGTCGTCAGTGGCCTCGTTGCGGATACGCCTGGCGACCCTGCCCCAATCCGGTGTCACGACCGTTTCACCGGCGAGGGCGGGCACCCGGCCCGCCTCGGCGAGCAGATTCCCGGCCCGGATCATCATCTTGCTGGGCACGCACCCCCAGTACGGACACTCGCCCCCGACGAGTTCCGCCTCAAGTCCCACCACGTCCAGACCGGCTTCGGCCAGCGTGCCCGCGACGTACTCACCGCCCGGCCCCAGCCCGATGACCACCACATCCGCCTGCTCATTCGCGCTCATGCCTGCCTCTCCTCGTTCCTCGGGCTCCACGGACGTGGGCTGTCCCGCCGAGGCTAGGTCGGCTGCCCGAAGGCCCGTGCCCGTCGGCGCACGGTTGCTTGCCTGGGAGCGAACGCCCGGCACGGGGCACCGCGCACTGTGCGCTGGCAGGCACCACCACATGCGCTCCGGGTCAAGCGCTCCGCGTCGGAGCACCTAGCGTCACTCGGGTACACACAGCAAGGCACCACAGGAGGCGAACCATGACCACCAGTACCAAGCCCGTGAGCAGCAGCCAGCCGTGGCTGCACCAGAGGGGTGAGGTGATCCAGGAGTTCGGCACCGTCAAGCAGTTCCCGATCGGCCTGTCCTACGAGGCGCGGATGTACTCCTGCCAGCGCCTGAACAAGGTTCTGGCGGACACTCAGATCCTCTACGGCCTCTACAAGAAGCATCACTGGCTGATGCGCGGCGCGACTTTCTACCAACTGCACCTGGTCCTGGACAAGCACGCGGGGGAACAGCTCGAAATCGTCGACACCATCGCCGAACGCGTCCAGTCCCTGGGCGGCGTCGCGGTGGGCGACCCCAGGCACGTCGCGGAGATCACATCGATACCGCGCCCTCCGGACGGAGTGGAGGAAGTACCGGCGATGCTGTCACGGCTGCTGGAAGCCCACGAGACCATCCTCGTCGAGGCCCACGACGCCGCCGCCCGGACCGGTGAGCTGGGTGACGACGGCACCAACGATCTCCTGGTCTCACAGGTGATCAGGACCGGGGAACTGCAGACCTGGTTCCTGGCCGAGCATCTGGTCGACACCCCGCTCGTCCGCGCCTGAAGGATCGCGCCGGTCCGCGTCCGAAGGTGCCGGAGCGCGTTCCTGAAGGAGCCTGAGCCGGCCCGGACGACGACGCCGTCCGCATGCGACGCAATAAGGCTCGGAGAGCGTCGTCTCTGAGCCTTTTCCAACCTCACGCTGACGCGTGACGAAGGACGAGGACGGCCTGGACGATCCTGGTGATGCGGTTCGTGCTGCAGCGGATCTTCCGCAGGAGGCGCCGGCCTCTCACCGTGACCATGGCCTGCTCGCCGAGGCAGCGGATCTTGGCGTGCGTGCTGTTGTACGGACGCTGCTACCGCTTGAGGCGACGGCCGCGGAAGGGCACCCGGATGGAACCGTCAGCACCCTGATACGCCTTGTCGGCCCAGCACTTGAGGCCCGCCTCGGCGATCCCCCACGCCGCACAGCGAGCCGTTCGGTCAGGCACCGCAGGGTGCGACTGGACAGGTCGATCGACAAAAGTGTGCCACCGTGACCTTGACGAGCGGCGTGTCCATTCACGAAGTGTCTCGCCGGCTCGGGCATCGCTCGATCAAGGTCACGGTGGACAAGTACGGCCACCTCACCCAGGACGGCCGGGAAAGCTGCCGTCAGGCGGCCGAGGCGGCCGTGGCACCGCACATGCTCACAGCAGGCCGAACGACCTCAGAACCCGGCGCTGAGCCGGTGTCGGACGAGCGGGCCAGTAGAGATAGCAGACCCCGCCCGTACCACTCCTGACCTTGCCATTCGCGTCGTAGCGCTTGGTGCGCAGCCAGATGTTCTCCCACTCCGCGCGCTTGTATACCCGGCGCACGGCCTCGTCGCTCGGCGAGGCCGGGTCGTTCGCGATCACGTCGCCGTCCTCGGTGAATCCGATCACGGTCATCAGATGGCCCGAGGTCCCGTATCCGGCGCCGGTCAGCTCCTCCTTGAGGAAGGACTGCGACGTCAGGGCCGGGATGCCGGCCCGGATCAGCGTCTCCAGGTCCGTCAGCGAGCCGAGCCGGGTCACGACCGCGCTCATGCCGTCGTACGTCGCGGCGTACGCGGCGTTGAACGGCCAGTTGCCGCAGCCCTCGTACTGGTAGTCGTACGTGAACCGGGCGGCGTGGCAGACCTGGGGGTCGGTCAGGCCCGGCTCGACCCAGGCGAGCTCCTCGGCGGTGGGCCTGTGCCCCCAGTACTCGATGATCATCTGCGAGGAGGTGGGGCTGCACCAGGCCTCGCCGCCGTTGTCGTACTCCGGGTACTGCCCCACGTGGATGTTCTGCGAGTACCGCGGCACCGGCAGTTCCCGGGCGAGGCCGGGGACGCTGGCGGGCACGGTGAAGCGGTCCGGGATGTCGGACGCCATCGCGCCGAGCCGCCACACGGTGGGCGTGAGGCGGGTGCCCGGGGTGCGGTGGAGGGTGAGCCGCAGCCGGTACGAGACCAGCCGCAGCCCGCTCGCCGCGTCGTCCACCGAGAAGGTGTCGGTCCAGACGGAGCTCCTGCCGTCGCTCTGGTCGTCGACGGAGGTCCGGCGGATGTCGCCGTCACCGGCGGCCCAGCGGCCCATCACGTACCAGGGGGTCGGGGTGGCGTCCGAGTAGCGGCCCTGGAGCTCGATCTGGATCCAGGTGCCCGCCGGGGTGTCCGCGTTCCAGGAGGCGATCACCTCGGTCGCCGGGACGGTGGACCGGTGGACCGGCGAGGTCCAGGTCGCGTACTCCCAGGTGGCGGTCCGGCCGGTGTGCGGATCGGTGTAGTCGGTACGCCCCTCGGCGTGGCCGATCACCAGACCGGGCCGGCGGCCCGCGACGGCGCGGGTCCCGGCGCCGCAACCGCTGCGCCAGTCGGAGTAGGTGTGCCAGGAGTGGTTGTCCACGGAAGAAGCGGCTGCCGAGGGGGTACGGGGCGGGGCCGGGGAAGGGGCGGCGGCGGTCGCGAAGCCGGCGGACGACACCGTGCCGGCGGTGGCCGCTGCCGCGAGCGCGGCGGTCAGCACGGTTCTGCGCGAGGTCGGTCTGTTCATGGGCTGGGGCCTCTCGTTTCGATCACGCCGGGCTCGCGCGGTCCGGCACTGCGCCTCGCCGCGTTGTCGTCGGTCGGAAGGGGGCTGCAGGTGCACGACAGTGCGCCAACTATCGCGGTTCGTGACCGGATTCGGCCAGCGATCGGACGCGCACCGACAAACCAATATTGGTCTGGTCCACTGGCGTGACCTGCGATTGCTTCGGACCTGCTCGTAGGCTGGTACGCATGAACGACCTCTCGCCCCTCGCCGCGCGACTGCGCGCCCTGGCACCGTCCTGCGGACCGGTACGCCTGATCGCCGTCGACGGACACGCCGGATCGGGGAAGAGCACCTTCGCGTCCCGCCTCGCCGCCGCGCTCGACGGCGCCCCCGTCCTGCATCTGGACGACCTGGCCACCCACGAGTCCTTCTTCACCTGGCCGGACCGGCTGCGGGAGCAGGTGATCGATCCCCTCTCGCGCGGGGAGTGCGCGCACTACGCACCGTATGACTGGACCGCACGGACGTTCGCGGCGCCGCGCGCTCTGGAGCCCGCACCGGTGGTCCTGATCGAGGGGGTCGGAGCGGGCCGCCGGGCACTGCGGCCGTGTCTGGCGCGGCTGTTGTGGATGGATCTCGCGGCGGCGGAGTCCTGGGAACGGGGCCGCCGCCGGGACGGTCCGGCTCTTTCGGCCTTCTGGGACGGGTGGACGGCAGCCGAGACGGAGCACTTCTCGGCCGATCCCTCGCGCTCCCACGCGGACACTCTGGTACGGCAGTTGCCAGTGGGCTACGAGTTGCTGGAGGGACCTCACGCAGCAGCAGGAACGAACCATTCCGTCACGGACCGTGAGTACATCGCATCGCCGTCCTGAGTGGTGAGAAAACGCCCCGGAAGTACCTCAACTCCGCTTGACCCGAGGGCGGCACAGGTCTTACGTTCTCAATGTGCGGCTTTTCGGAGCCCTCACGGACACGAAGCCCCCGGTTGTTCCCCCGTGATCGGGGGCTTCGTTCTGCCTCCGCACCCTCTCTCCCACGCCGGTTCGGCAGATTCCGATCACCCTCGGTCACGGTCTCCCTTCTGCCTGCTGCGCTCTTAGCCGCACACTCCTTGCGCAGGTACGATGCCTCTCGGTGCGGTCAATTCCCGTCCGTGGCACAGTGTTTCAGTGCGCCTCGGCGGGCAGGTCGTGCGGCGGGACATCCTGGGGGCACGGTTTGTGGGGGACCAGATGGACATCGGCACGCAGGGCGCACAGGCCCCGGCCGACCTCGCCTGGCTGCGCGGCGTGGACGCCTACACCATGGGCGCCTACCCACAGGCCGAAGAGGAGTTCGGGGCAGCGGTACGGATCGATCCCGGCATGGCGGACGGCTGGCTCGGCCTCCATGCGCTGAGGGTCGACACCACGACGGCGCTGCTGCGCATGTACCGCCATCGCGAACGCTTCGGCGAGCAGCGCGCCCGTCATCGGCGCACGCTCAACTCCTGGTACTGGCTGGGCTGGTGGGTGCAGCCGGTGCTGGAGAGCCCGCGCGATCTGCTGCTCGCGCACGCCTCGCACTGGCTGGACGGGCGCCATGTCCCCGAGCTGGACCGCGCGCTGGCCGGCCTGCCTCCGGTGGACGCGGACCCGCAGGTGCGCTTCCTGCACGCCTGCCGCTCCTATCTCGTCAAGGACTGGGAGCAGCTCGTACGCAACACCGAGCAGCTCGTCGACGATCCGATGCTCGGTATCGAGGCGGGGCTGTTCGGCGGGATGGCGCGGGTGCGGCTGGAGATGTACGGGCAGGCCGAGCCGCTGCTCTCCACCGCGCTGATGCGCTGCCGCAGCGAGCAGCCGCAGCGCAAGGAGCTGCGCTACTGGCTGGCCCGCGCGCACGAGGGAACCGGCCGCAGCGCGGCCGCCCTGCCGCTCTACCGGGCGGTGCACCGGATCGACCCGGCCTTCATGGACACTTCGGCGCGGCTCACCGCGATCGCGGACTACGACGGCCTCGACGGCACCGACGAGGCCGCCGGTCTCACCACCGTCTCCCTGGCCGGACCGGCCACGGACGCCGTGGCGGAGGCTCAGCCGGACGGGGACGCACTGCTCGGCACCGACCTGGTGGACGGCCGAGAGCTCCGGCCGGGCGGCGGGACCCTGGGCCTTGCGGGCGTCGGGGTGCCGCCACCGTCCGACGGAGCGCGCCGGAAGACGGCGGTGCCCGGCCAGCCGCCGTCCCCCTTCCCGGCCGGGCCCAGCGATCCGGTGCTGCTCGCCGAGGCGCTGGCGGAGCTGGAGCGGATGGTCGGCCTGGAGCCCGTCAAGCGGCAGGTCAACGCGTTGTCCGCGCAGCTGAACATGGCGCGGTTGCGGGTCGGCCAGGGGCTGCCCGTACAGCCGCCGAAACGCCATTTCGTCTTCTCGGGGCCTTCCGGCACCGGCAAGACCACGGTGGCCCGCATTCTGGGCCGGGTCTTCTACGCCCTCGGTCTGCTCGGCGGCGACCATCTCGTCGAGGCCCAACGGGCTGACCTGGTGGGCGAGTTCCTCGGGCAGACCGCCGTGAAGGCCAATGAGCTGATCGATTCGGCACTCGGCGGGGTGCTGTTCGTCGACGAGGCGTACAGCCTCTCCAACACCGGCTACAGCAAGGGCGACGCGTACGGCGACGAGGCGCTCCAGGTCCTCCTCAAGCGGGCGGAGGACAACCGGGACCATCTCGTTGTCATCCTCGCGGGCTATCCGGAAGGCATGGACCGGCTGCTGGCCACCAATCCGGGGCTCTCCTCACGTTTCACCAGCCGGGTGGACTTCCCGAGCTACCGGCCGCTGGAGCTCACCTCGATCGGTGAGGTGCTGGCCGCGGAGAACGGCGATGCCTGGGACGAGGAGTCCCTGGAGGAGCTGCGCTCCATCAGTGGTCATGTCGTCGACGAGGGCTGGATCGACGAACTGGGCAACGGGCGGTTCCTGCGCACCCTGTACGAGAAGAGCTGTGCCTACCGTGATCTGCGGCTCTCCGGTTACGCGGCCCTGCCGAGCCGGGACGATCTGGCCACCTTGCGGCTGCCGGACCTGATGCAGGCGTACGGCGAGGTGCTCTCCGGCCGGGGGCCGGTGGACCGGGGCCCCCAGGAGCCGCCGGTGTTGTGAGGGCGGTCCGCCGGGGGCCCGGCAGCCGTTGCCCTCGACCGCCGGGCGGGCCGAAAACCGTGCCCGGCCCACCCGGCGGCCGGGCACTCAGTGGACCGACGCGGTGAGTTCGCCGGTGCCGGTCGTCGTGTCCGCCGTCCGGCGCGGTACCAGGACCCGGTGTGCCGGGTCGCGCACCTCGCCGACCAGCATCTCCAGCACGTCCTCCATGGCGACCAGGCCGAGAATCCGGCCCGACGCGTCGGCGACCTGCGCCAGATGCGTGGCAGCGCGGCGCATCACGGTCAGGGCGTCGTCCAGGGGCAGCTCCGCCCGTACGGTCGCCATCGGGCGCCAGACGTGCTGAGGGACGGCCCGCTCGCCGTCCTCCAGGTCGAGGACGTCCTTGACATGCAGATAGCCCATGAACGGACCGCCA
Source organism: Streptomyces sp. NPDC015032 (assembly GCF_043080425.1). Lineage (NCBI taxonomy): Bacteria > Bacillati > Actinomycetota > Actinomycetes > Kitasatosporales > Streptomycetaceae > Streptomyces > Streptomyces sp. NPDC015032. The sequence goes on from NZ_JBIBVN010000027.1 coordinate 72,331, forward strand.
CCCTCCGCGCACACGGGAAACCGCGAGTAGCCGGTCCGTACGGTCAGCTCCTCGATCCGGCGCGGGGTGACGGAGGGGGCCACCGTCACCAGGGAGGCCCTGCTGAGCAGCACATCGGTGACGGGCCTGCTGCCCAGCTCCAGTGCGTCCTCCAGCCGTTCCTGCGCCTCCGGCTCCAGCAGTCCCGCCTGGCCGGAGTCCTCGACGAGCCGGTTGAGCTGCTCGCTGGTGAAGACGGCCTCCACCTCGTCCTTCGGTTCGACGCCGAAGAGCCGGAGCACCAGCCGGGCGCAGGCGCCCAGTGCGGAGGTGACCGGACGGCAGACGCGGGCGAAGCCCACGAGGCCCGGGCTGAACCAGAGCGCGGTCTTCTCCGGCGCCGCCATCGCGAGGTTCTTCGGGACCATCTCGCCGATGACGAGATGGAGGAAGACCACGAAGACGAGCGCCAGGACATAGCCGAGCGGATGGATGAGGCCCTCGGGCAGGTGGACCGCGTGGAAGACCGGCTCCAGCAGACGGGCGACGGTCGGTTCGGCGACGGCGCCGAGGGTCAGCGAGCAGACGGTGATGCCGAACTGGGCGGCTGCCATCATCTGCGGCAGGTTCTCCAGTCCGTGGAGCACCTGGCGGGCCCGGCCCGACCCGGCGGCCGCGAGGGGTTCGACCTGGCTGCGCCGTACGGAGACGAGGGCGAACTCGGCACCGACGAAGAAGCCGTTCGCCAGCACGAGGAGTCCGGCGAAGAGCAGCTGGACCAGGCTCATCGCACGGCCTCCAGGGCGCCCTGGGTCAGCGGGGCCGCGGTGACGGGATCGGCCGTCTCCGCGGTGCGTACGAAACGGACCTTCTCGGCGCGGTAGTGGCCGACCTGGCGGACGGAGATCCGCCAGCCGGGCAGCTCGGCCCGGTCGCCGGGGGCGGGGATGCGTCCCAGCAGATCGGCGACGAGTCCGGCGACGGTCTCGTACGGGCCGTCGGGGACGTCGAGTCCTATCCGGCGCAGGGTCAGGACCCGGCAGCTGCCTTCGGCGTCCCAGGCCGGGCGGCCGTCCTCCGGAGCGGCGGGAGCCAGCTCGGGCCGGTCGGCGCCTTCGGCGTCGTGCTCGTCCCTGACCTCGCCGACGAGTTCCTCGATGATGTCCTCGAGGGTGACGACTCCGGCGGTACCGCCGTACTCGTCGACCACGACGGCGATCGGCTGCTCGTTGCGCAGCCGCTGGAGCAGCTGTTCGACGGGCAGGGTCTCCGGCACCAGCAGCGGCGGTACGGCGATCCGGCCGGCCGGAGTGCGCAACCGGTCCTGGGCGGGCACGGCGAGCGCGTCCTTGAGGTAGATCATGCCGACGACCTCGTCGATGCGCTCCCGGTAGACCGGGAAGCGGGAGAGTCCGGTGGCGCGGGTGAGGTTGAGGACGTCCTCGGCGGTCGCCGAGGACTGCAGGGCGCTGACCTTCACCCGTGGGGTCATGACGTGCTGGGCGGTGAGTCCGGCGAGCGAGAGGGTCCGTACGAAGAGGTCCGCGGTGTCCTGTTCGAGGGTGCCGGCCTTGGCCGAGTGCCGGGCCAGGGAGACCAGCTCCCCCGGGGTGCGGGCGGAGGCCAGCTCGTCGGTGGGTTCGACGCCCAGCAGCCGTACCAGCCGGTTGGCGACGGTGTTCAGCAGGCTGATCACCGGCCGGAGAGCTGCGGAGAAACGGTACTGGGGACCGGCCACGAACCGGGCGACCTGGAGCGGCCGGGAGACCGCCCAGTTCTTCGGCACGAGTTCGCCGATGACCATCTGGACGGCGGAGGCCACCAGCATTCCGATCACCACGCTGATGCCGGGTACGGCACCGCCGGGCAGACCGGTCGCGGTGAGCGGGCCGTCCAGCAGCTGGGCCAGCGCCGGTTCGGCGAGCATGCCGACGACCAGTGAGGTGATGGTGATGCCCAGCTGCGTGCCGGAGAGCTGGAAGGAGAGTTCACGCAGGGCTTCGACGACGGTGTGGGCCCGCCGGTCGCCCTCGGCGGCGGCACGCTCGGCGTCCGGCCGCTCCACCGTGACGAGCCCGAATTCGGCTGCCACGAAGAATCCGTTGGCGAGGATGAGAAGGAACGCTGCACAGAGAAGCAGCAGGGGGGTGGTCATGCCGCCGCCTCCGGAGAAGGGGCGGCGCAGGTACTACCGGACGATCCGTCCATTGATGGAAGGAGTCACTCCTTGGGTCGCAGGAAAGCCCCGCCGGCCTCGTGGACCTTCTCGTGCGGGGCGGGGCGCACAGGGCGCCGCCGCCCTCCAGAGTAATCAAGAAGAGGCCGTACGGGGCAGGGGGCTCAGCCGATGTCCGTACCGGTTCCGTGGTTCTCGGCGAGGGCGCGGAGCGCGCCGGCGTCGCGGATGGCCTGTTGCTTGGCGATTCCCGGCTGGATACCGAGGGCGGGCATGCTGGTCCCGTCGCTCAGGTCCAGAAAGACCCAGGGGTCGCCGACCCGCAGGTTGACGCGGAGAATCTCCGCCCAGGACAGTTGGCGCGTCCGGGTGAGATTGACCACGGTCACGCCGTCCTCGTTCGCGACGATCTTGGGACGGCTGAGCAGCGCGAGCACGCCGAAGAACAGCAGCGCGGTGAAGATGAAGCTGGACCGCTCCCCCGCGCTCAGCTGCTCCAGGGTCAGGGCGATGACGGTGATGACGACGAACATCGCCGCCCCCACGGTCAGCAGGACCACCCGGGTTCGGGTCGGCCGGAACGTGACCGGGAGTGTGGGGAGTTCGGACCGTGGCGCGGGGGCGGACATGGTGTTCTTCAGTCTTCCGGGTGGTCGCCGGGCCGTCAGAGACGGCAGGCGTGGATGGCGGTGGTGAGGATGGCGCGGGCGCCGAGATCGTACAGGTCGTCCATGATCCGCTGCGCCTCCCGGGCGGCGACCATGGAACGGACGGCCACCCAGCCCTCGTGGTGCAGCGGGGAGATGGTCGGCGACTCCAGGCCGGGGGTGAGGGCGACCGCGCGCTCCAGGTGCTCGACGCGGCAGTCGTAGTCCATCATCACGTAGGAGCGGGCGACCAGGACGCCCTGGAGGCGGCGGAGGAACTGCTGGACCTTGGGGTCGTCGTCCGGTGCGCCGGTGCGGCGGATGACGACGGCTTCCGACTTCATGATCGGCTCGCCGATGACGTCGAGTCCGGCGTTGCGCAGGCTGGTTCCGGTCTCCACGACATCGGCGATGACCTGGGCGACCCCGAGCTCGATGGCGGTCTCGACCGCGCCGTCGAGGTGGACGACGGAGGCGTTGACGCCGAGATCGGCGAGGTGCTTGGCGACGATGCCCTCGTAGGAGGTGGCGATCGTCTTGCCGTCGAAGTCCTGCGGGCCCTGGGCCGTGCCGGGCTTGGTGGCGTAGCGGAAGGTGGAGCGGGCGAAGCCGAGCTGGAGGATCTCCTCGGCATCGGCGCCGGAGTCCAGCAGCAGGTCGCGGCCGGTGATGCCGATGTCGAGGCGGCCGGAGCTGACGTAGATCGCGATGTCGCGCGGCCGCAGGTAGAAGAACTCGACCTCGTTCTCGGGGTCGACGAGGACGAGTTCCTTGGACTCCTTGCGCTGCTGATAGCCGGCCTCATGGAGCATCGCCATCGCAGGCCCGGAGAGTGAACCCTTGTTGGGAACGGCGATGCGCAGCATGAGGTCAGGTTTCCTTTGCGAGGAGGGGGTCTGGTGCGGTCTGCGGATGTGCGTGGTGCGCGGGGTCGTGCTCAGAGGTGGGCGTAGACGTCGTCGAGGGAGATCCCGCGGGCGACCATCATCACCTGGACGTGGTACAGCAGCTGGGAGATCTCCTCGGCGGCGGCGTCCTTGCTCTCGTGCTCGGCGGCCATCCAGACTTCGGCGGCCTCCTCGACGACCTTCTTGCCGATGGCATGGACCCCCTTGTCCACCAGTTCGGCGGTGCGTGAGGTGGAGGGATCGCCGTCGGCGGCCTTGAGCTGCAGCTCGGCGAAGAGCTCTTCGAAGGTTTTGTTCGCCATGATGGTCCCTAGCGTACGGGGTCCGGGCCCTTTGATCAGCGCCAGGGCTCGCTGACGGTGCGCAGCGTGGCGGCGGTGGCGACGGCCGCGGTGACCGCTTCGTGGCCCTTGTCCTCGTTGGAGCCTTCCAGTCCGGCCCGGTCGAGCGCCTGCTCCTCGGTGTCGCAGGTGAGTACGCCGAAGCCGACCGGGACGCCGGTGTCGACGGCGACCTGGGTGAGACCGTTGGTGACACCGTGGGACACGTACTCGAAGTGCGGGGTGCCGCCGCGGATGATCACGCCGAGGGCGACGATCGCGTCGTAGCCGCGGCCGGCGAGGACCTTGGCGACCACCGGGAGCTCGAAGCTGCCGGGCACCCGGAGCAGGGTCGGCTCGTCGATGCCGAGCTCGTGCAGGGCGCGCAGCGCGCCGTCGACGAGTCCGTCCATGACCTTCTCGTGCCACTGGGCGGCGACGACCGCCACACGCAGGTCGCCGCAGTTGCGTACGGACAGTTCGGGTGCGCCCTTGCCACTCATGTTTCTCCTACCGCTCGTTTCCGTGATCGTTCACTGGTTGCCGCAGGTCGACGCCGTGGCGGCATCGAGCCAGGGCAGGTCGTGCCCCATGCGGTCGCGCTTGGTGCGCAGGTAGCGCAGATTGTGTTCGCCGGCCTGGACGGGCATCGGTTCGCGGCCGGTGACGGCCAGACCGTGCCGCAGGACCGCGGTGGTCTTGTCGGGGTTGTTGGTCATCAGCCTGAGGCTCCGGACGCCGAGGTCCTTGAGGATCTGGGCGCCCGCCGCGTAGTCCCGGGCGTCGGCGGGCAGGCCGAGTTCCAGGTTGGCGTCGAGGGTGTCGCTGCCGCGTTCCTGGAGCTCGTAGGCGCGCAGCTTGGACAGCAGGCCGATGCCCCGGCCCTCGTGGCCGCGCAGGTAGACGACGACGCCGCGGCCCTCCTCGGTGATCCGGCGCATGGAGGCGTGCAGCTGGGGCCCGCAGTCGCAGCGCTGGGACTGGAAGATGTCGCCGGTCAGGCACTCGGAGTGGATCCGCACCAGGGTGTCGTCGCCGTTCCCGATGTCGCCGTGGACGAGTGCGACGTGCTCGACGCCGTCGGCCGTGGAGCGATAGCCGTACGCGGTGAACGCGCCGAAGCTCGTCGGCAGCCGTACCTCGGCCTCGCGGCGGACGGTCGGCTCCGCGGTGCGGCGGTAGGCGATCAGGTCCTCGATGGAGATGATCGTGAGGCCGTGCTTGCGGGCGAACGGGACGAGCTGGGGCAGCCGCAGCATCGCGCCGTCCTCGCCGGCGATCTCGACGATCGCCCCGGCGGGCCGCAGTCCGGCGAGCCGGGCGAGGTCCACGGCGGCCTCGGTGTGGCCGTTGCGGACCAGCACGCCGCCGGAGCGGGCACGGAGCGGGAAGATGTGGCCGGGCCGTACGAAGTCGCCGGGGCCCGCCTCGCCGCCGGCCAGCAGCCGGAGCGTGGCGGCCCGGTCGGCGGCGGAGATGCCGGTGCTCACGCCGTGCGCGGCGGAGGCGTCGGCGGAGACGGTGAACGCCGTACGCATGGACTCGGTGTTGTGGGAGACCATCTGCGGCAGTTCGAGCCGCTCCAGCTCGTCGTTCTCCATGGGCGCGCAGATCAGGCCGCGGCACTCGCTCATCATGAACGCGACGATCTCGGGGGTGGCCTTCTCGGCCGCGAGGACGAGGTCGCCCTCGTTCTCCCGGTCCTCGTCGTCGACGACCACGACGGGCCGTCCGGCGGCGATGTCGCGGATCGCCTGCTCCACGGGGTCGAGCGTGAGGTCCTCGACGGCGCTCCCGTGTTCCCGGTGCAACCAGGTGGGCTGGGCAGTCATGCCGTGGCTCCTTCCAGAGCGGGTGTCCGCGAACGCAGCCACCAGTCGCGCATGCCCCACAGGACGAGGGCGCCGTACACGACGTAGATGAGACCGGAGAAGGCGAGACCGCTGTGGAAGTTCAGCGGTACACCGACCAGGTCGACCAGGAGCCAGGCGAACCAGAACTCGACCATGCCGCGGGCCTGGGCGAACATCGCCGCGAGCGTGCCGGCGAAGATGTACGCGTCCGCCCACGGGCTCCAGGAGAGCGAAGGGAACGCGGTGAACAGGCCGCCGACCGTGAGGGTGCCGAGCGCGGCACCGCCCAGCAGGCAGCCGCGCTCTGGCCAGGTGGCGAACCGTACGGCGATCGAGCCGTCCTGGGCCTGCTGCCTGCCCCGGGTCCACTGCTGCCAGCCCCAGACGGCCACGGCGATGACCACGAGCTGCTTGCCGACGCTGCCGGCCTGGTGCACGGAGACATTGGCGGCGACCAGGACGACGCCGGACAGGAGCTGGGCGGGCCAGGTCCAGATCGAGCGGAGCCAGCCCAGGGTCAGCGCGATCAGGCCGACGGTGTTGCCGATCATGTCGGACCAGATGATGTGCTGTCCGAAGACGGTGAACGCCTCCGAGTTCAGCCAGTTCAGCGCGGTCACTTCGTCGGCTCCCCGGGTGCCCGCGCGGTGTCGCCGAGCAGCCGCTCGACGTACTTCGCGATGACGTCCACCTCGAGGTTGACCGGGTCGCCGGGCTTCTTGATGCCGAGCGTGGTCAGGGCGAGGGTGGTGGGGATGAGGCTGATGGTGAAGTAGTCGGGTCCGGCGTCCACCACGGTCAGGCTGACGCCGTCGACGGTGATCGACCCCTTCTCCACCACATACCGGGTCAGGTCCGCGGGGAGGGAGACCTTCACAACCTCCCAGTTCTCGGAGATCTTGCGCTCGATGATGCGCCCGGTGCCGTCGACATGGCCCTGGACGATGTGGCCGCCCAGCCTGCCGCCGACCGCCATGGGCCGTTCCAGGTTGACCCGGGAGCCGGTCTCCAGGGCGCCGAGGCTGGACCGGTTCAGGGTCTCGGCCATCACATCGGCGGTGAACTCGCCGTCGCCGAGGTCGACGACGGTGAGGCAGACGCCGTTGACGGCGATGGAGTCGCCGTGCTTCGCGCCTTCGGTGACCACGGGACCGCGCAGGCGGAAGCGGGAGGCGTCGCCGAGTTCCTCGACGGCGGTGACTTCACCCAGTTCTTCGACAATTCCGGTGAACACTCAGTTTCCCTTCCGGGCAGGTCCGGGGACGGCGGTGATGCGCAGATCGGGGCCGATACGGACGGTCTCGGTCACATCGAGGCGCAACGCCTCGGCGATGGTGGAGATTCCGGCGTCGGCGAGGGCCGCGGGGCCGGCACCGAGGAGCACGGGGGCGAGATAGCCGACGACCTTGTCGACCGTTCCCGCGGCGACGAAGGCCCCGGCCAGGGTCGGGCCGCCTTCGAGGAGTACGGAGCGGATACCCCGCCCGTACAGGGCGGTGAGCAGGGCGGGGATGTCCAGGCCGGGGCCGGTGGCGGCGCGCGGCAGCCGCAGGACGGCCCCTTCGGGGAGGTGGCGGGCGCCGGCATCCTCGGCGACGGCGACCAGGGTGGGCGCGGTGCCGTCGAGGACCCGGGCGCCGGGATGTACGGCGGTGGCGTCGGTGTCGACGACCACCCGCAGGGGCTGTACGGCGCCGTCGATGCCCCGTACAGCGAGCTGCGGGTCGTCGATGCGGGCCGTACCGGAGCCGACCACGACGGCGTCGGCCTCGGCGCGCAGGCGGTGGACGTCGGCGCGGGACTCGGCAGAGGTGATCCAGCGGCTGGTGGCGTCGGCGGCCGCGATCCGGCCGTCGAGGGTCGCCGCGTACTTCCACAGGACGTACGGGCGGCCGAGACGCACCGCGGTGAGCCAGGCCGCGTTGCCCGCCTCGGCCTCGTCCGCGAGAAGCCCCTGCTCGGCCTTGATCCCGGCCGCGCGCAAAGTGTCCGCACCGCCGGTGGCCTGCGGGTTCGGGTCGCCGACCGCGTAGACGACCCGGGCGACACCGGCTTCGGCCAGTGCCTGGGCACAGGGGCCCGTGCGGCCGGTGTGGTTGCAGGGTTCGAGGGTGACGTAGGCGGTGCCGCCCCGGGCCCGGTCGCCCGCGGCGCGCAGGGCGTGGATCTCGGCGTGCGGCCCGCCGGCGCGCTGGTGGAAGCCTTCGCCTGCCCGATGGCCCGCGGCGTCGAGAATGACGCAGCCGACGACCGGGTTGGGGCTGGTGGAGCCGAGACCGCGGGCGGCGAGCGCGATCGCTCGGCGCATGGCGGTGATGTCGGCTGCGGTGTCCACCGGGTCCTCCTGCCTCTTCGGGCACGGACTCCGGGGCTGTCGACGACGACAGATGAAGCGGGAACGCAACAGGGGAACGCCGAATGCCGGAATGCCCGGATGGGATCGGTTGCCCGAAGACCATCCGCCGACGGCGGCGTACCCGTGAAACGGCCCGCCGCGCACTGCCTCCCATCCGGACTTTAACCGTCGGTCCAGGAATCTCACCTGGTCAACCGGCCGCTGGATGCGGACGGGTCGCGGACTATAACCGCCGGTTCGGAATTACACCGACCCCGGAGTGCGCTGCTACTGGTACACGATCAGTGTGCCACGCCACGCGGTGGGCCATGCGGGTGAGTATCTGTGGACTGGCTCACAGGAAGCCTCCGCCGGACAGGCATGGCGAAGGAAGTTGATCCTTAAAGGTCCAGACCTATTGACCCGCTGGTCTAGTCCTTTTAATCTCTGCGTCACCTCCGAGGAGCGGTCCCGTGGTGTGCGCACACCCGGGGCACCAACACACCCCACCCCCTTTGCCAGTTGTGTTCTGCCGAACCTCCGCGAGAGGAACCGAACGTGCTGTCCCCCACTCGTACGAGAACCCCCTGTTCGCAGCCGGCGCGGCCGTCGCCGCGCTGCTGATGGGCTCGCTCGCAGCCACCCCGTCGGCCGCCGCCGCCCAGGAGTCCTGCCGCCCCGACGGGCTCTACGAAACGCCCGGCACCGCCGTCCCCTACTGCTCCGCCTACGACACCGAGGGCCGCGAGAAGATGGGCGCCGACCACCAGCGGCGGGTCATCGGGTACTTCACCAACTGGCGGACCGGCAAGGACGGCAAGCCCGCTTATCTCGTCCCCGACATCCCCTGGGACAAAGTCACCCATTTGAATTACGCGTTCGCGCATGTCGACGGCAGCAACAAGCTCTCGGTCGGCGCCGACGGACGGCAACGCCTCGACCGGCATGACCTGGCCGGGCGTGCCGGGCGCCGAACTCGCCCAGGCGAGCGTCTACTCAGTGCTCACACAGGGAGAACTCCCGCTCGTAGAGCTGCTCGTTGTGTTCGTCGACGAAGAACTTGCGTTCCTGCATGAGCTGTTCGCGGTAGTCCCTGGCCTGCTCCAGGGTCATGGTCGAGGTGTCGGCCCAAGGCTGCTGCGGCGGCACATCGGAGGTCGAGACGATCGTCTGCTCCGGGTCGACCAGGAAGAACGCGAGGATCTTTCGATATCCCGGCCGGGTGGGGTCCGCGAGACGGAACGAGCCGACGCTGTGTTGCAGGATGTTCGGGAACGCCAGGCAGCGGCCCGCCGGGGTCGATGCCGATCCCAGTACCTGATTCAGCGGGTCTTCGTTCCCCAGGCCGTAGACCTCATCCACACCGTTGTCGTCGTTCTGTTCGTAGTCCGGCTCGCTGATCGACGCCCGGAAATTCAGCCGGCTCTCGGTGATGTTCTCGCTGTCCCAGTAGTAGATGCCGGTCGAGACGATCCGCTCGTTCAGCATCCCCTCGACATGCCAGGAACCACCGGCGTACTCGGGCTTGTCCGGGGTGAGATGAATGGTGGCGAGCTTGACTATGACCTGGAGACGACGGCCGCGCAGGTCGACGCGGGCGGAGCCGCCGGGCAGCGCGGGCGGGACGAAGTCCGGGGCGTCCGGGACGACCGGGCGACGCTCGTCATACCAGTCGTCCTCGGCTTCCTCCCATGCCTCGTACGCCTCGGTGTCATCCTCGTCGTCGGGTTCGACCGGCTTGCCCGGGGCCTCGTCGTACCAGCTGAAAGGATCGGCCTCGATCCGCAGGGGCCGTGGATGGCGCAGATCGGTGAGCACGTTCTCCAGCAGCGGGCGCAGGCGCGTGAACAGGACCGGCAGGACGGCGGCGAGTTCGCGATGGGCCACGGGGTGGACATTGTTGACGTACGAACAGAAGACGGCATCGCCGTCGTCGCCGACCTCGACGTCTGTGGGCAGCCACTGGAACTTCTCCGAGAATTCGTACTGCGACCACCTGTCCTTCGCGCACTGCCAGGCCCGCTCGGGTGCTCCGCTCGCCTCGCGTACGAGGCAGAACAGTGAGGGGTGGACCAGATCCAGCACCTGGCCGTCGGAGCCCGGATGCCAGTCCTTCTCCGCCTCGGGGATCTCTTCCAGAACCCGGACCGCCTCGCGCAGTCGGGACCTGAGCTCTTCGTCGACCAGTGTGTCCGACTGCCACACCCCGTCGACGGCGGACACCTCGATGCCGGTCCGCGCGTCCCGCAGCCCGGCGTAATGCGCCAGTTCGGCAAGCACATAACGGACCTGCGCCTCGGTCAGGCCCTGGGCAATGGCTTCCTGCGTCCACCTGGCGACGATTTCGGCGTCGTTCATCTTGTCGAACCACCCGGGCTTCGCCCGGATGTGGGCGCTGCACTCGATCATCTGAAGTTCCCGCAGCGTCCGGGGCTCGGTTGACGTATTCGTGCGGGCCCCGGAAAAGGGCAGCGGGAACGCGGACAGGTTGCTCAACTCACTCGATCCTTCTGGTTGTTGTGTGGCGGCCGGAAGGATACGACAGCGGACTGACAGTGCCGCCGGAACCGATCAGCGCATCATGCCGGGCTGAACAACTCGTCCTGGGCCGCGTCCCGGGCGGCGAGGAGCGCGCCGCGCAGCACCGCCGCGCCGCCCAGCCGCCCGGCCCTCACCTCGGTGCGCAGCGGTGACATCAGGGTCAGCCGCTCCTCGACCCGTGCCGCGAGCGCGGCTCCGCCCGCATGTCCGACCTCGCCCGCGAGCAGCACACAGCCCGGGTCGAGGACCGAGGCGACCGCGGCGGCACCGAGGGCGAGACGTTCGGCCAGGTCGTCCAGGAATGCCTCGCTGTCCCCCTCCCCCGCCAGCGCGGCCCGTACGGCGAACGCGGCGCCCGGCTCCTTGTCCCCCTCGGCCGCGCCCTGGGGCACGCCGATCCCGTGGGCGGCGGCCAGTTCGCAGACCGGCACGGAGCCGACCAGTGAGTGGAAGCCGCCGTCGCAGTTGAGCGCCGAGGGCGTACCGGCCGTGCCGGGCACCGGCAGGAAGCCGATCTCGCCCGCGCCGCCCGAGGCCCCGCGGCGGAGCTTCCCGTCCAGCATGACGGCGGCGCCGACGCCGTGGCCGAGCCAGAAGAGGACGAAGGTGTCGCGGTCGCGGGCCGCGCCGATGCGGTGCTCGGCGACGGCGGCGAGGTTGGTCTCGTTCTCGACCAGCACGGTGGCGGGCAGCCGCTGCTGGAGCACCCGGACCAGCCGCCGGTGCCAGGCGGGCAGCCCGGTGGTGTCGCGCAGCTCGCCGGTGACCGGGTCGATCAGCCCGGGCGCGCCGATACCGACGCTGTGCAGCGGGGCGGTGCCGGCCTCGTGCGCGGTGTGCTCCAGCAGTGCCGCGGCCTGCTCGGCGGCGGCCTCGGTGCCGGTGTCGCTGCCGATGGGCAGGGTGGCCTCGGCGAGCGTGGCGCCGAGGAGATCGGCGACGACCACGTCGACGCTGCCGGTACGTATGTCGAGCGCGGCGAGCTGGGCACGGTCGGCGGCGATCCCGTACAGCCGGGCATTGGGGCCGCGGCGCTCGGCGCCCGCCTCACCGACCACCCGGATCAGGCCGGCCCCCTGAAGTCGTTCGACGAGGTCGGCGACGGTGGGGCGGGAGAGACCGGTCAGGTTCTTCAACTGCGTGGCCGTCAGTGGGCCGTCCTGCTGGAGCAGTCGCAGGGCCAGCCGGTCGTTGATGGCCCGAGCGGTACTCGGTGATGCGGGCATGCCGGGATCCTTCCAGATCACTGCCGCGCGGGACGGAGGGACGAACCCAGTCGAACGCACTATTTATCAGGCAGGGTTCCTGATAGTTTACGGCCCGCAGCGTGGAGACGGACGCCGCGGGGACGCCGGCGGAAGAGGATTCCCAAGGGAGGGCACGGCGGTATGACAACGGATTCCACAGAGGCGGTCTTCGGCATGGAGCAGGTGAGACGGGCCAGGTTCGCCGTCGCCGCGGTCTTCACCGTGCACGGCGCGGTGACCGGCAGCTTCGCCACCCGGGTGCCCTGGATCCAGGACCACGCCGGAATCAGCGCGGGGCAGCTCGGGCTGGCCCTCGCCTTCCCCGCGATCGGTGCCTCGCTCGCGATGCCGCTGGCCGGAGCGATCAGTCATCGTTTCGGCGCCAGGACCGCCCTGCGCGGACTGCTGGCCCTGTGGACCCTGGCGCTGATCCTGCCGGCCCTGGCGCCCAATCTGCTGACACTGTGCGCGGCATTGTTCGTGTACGGGGCATCGGCCGGCATGTCGGACGTGGCGATGAACGCCCTCGGCGTGGAGGTGGAGAACCGCCTCGACAAGTCGATCATGTCCGGGCTGCACGGCATGTGGAGCGTGGGCGCCCTGATCGGTTCGGCGGCGGGCACGGTGGCCGCGCATCTGGGCACCGATGCCCGGCTGCACCACTCCGTCGCCGCTCTCGTCCTCACCGTGCTGGGCCTGCTCGCCTGCCGGGGCGTACTGGACCTGCGCAGCGAACCGGACGAGGAGCCGCCGCCGCGCTTCACACTGCCGCCGAAGTCGGCGCTGATCATCGGCGCGGTGGGCTTCTGCGCGGTGTTCGCGGAGGGGGCCAGCCTGGACTGGTCGGCGGTCTATCTGCGGGACATCATGGACACCTCCGCAGGGCTCGCCGCGGCATCCACGACGGCGTTCGCGCTGACCATGGCGGTGGCCCGGATCGTCGGCGACAAGGTCGTCGACCGCTTCGGGGCAGTCCGGACGGTACGGGTGGGCGGCGTCCTCGCGACGGTGGGCGGGCTGCTCGTGGTCGCGTCGCCGGGCGCAGTACCGGCCATGTGCGGCTTCGGGCTCCTCGGCCTCGGTGTCGCCGTGGTCGTGCCGCTCGCCTTCGCGGCGGCCGGGCGCAGCGGCCCGAACCCGAGTCAGGCGATCGCGGGCGTCGCCACCATCACGTACACCTCCGGGCTCATCGCCCCGTCCGCGATCGGCTCACTGGCCGAGGCGACATCGCTGGTCGTGTCGTTCGGCCTGGTGACAGTGCTGGCGTTCGGCCTGGTGCTGGGAGCCGGGGTGCTGCGGGCGGGCGACCGCAGGGCCGTGTCGTCGTCGGCCTCCGCCTCTGCCGACACGACGGTGGCCGAGCCGCGCCCCTGAGCCGCGGCTCGGCGAACGGGTCAGCCGGCGATCGAGTCGAGTTGTTCCGCGTCGGGCCGCAGTGCCCACAGGTCGCCGCCGTGCGGCGACTCCAGCCGCCCGACGGCCGCCCAGGCCTTCGCATCACCGGCGTCGGCGGCCGCGTGCACGACGTCGACGGCCGCGTACCGGTAGAACTCCAGCTCCGGGTGGGGCCAGGGGGCCGCCCCGGTCGCGGCGGGCAGCAGACAGTCGACCGCTTTGAACAGGCTCTGCCCCTGGGGCCCCTCGTATGCCCAGAGGTCCACGCCGACCAGCCTGCCGATGGCGGCGAGCCGGGTGTGGGCGACCAGGCCGAAGGTCGAGTGCTGACGGTCCACGGCCGGACCTACGGCAGTCGGCCCCGCACCTGCCTCACCCTTCAGGGGAGGTCCCGGCGTCTACGACTGTGCTTTCTACCCTGTCCCCGGCGCCTGACTCGGTACTGTCGATCCCTTCCTGCGCCGTGTCCGTTCGCCGCCCCAGCGCTCTGACCGCGGGCGACGTCACCGCAGTGGTGATGAGGGCCATCAAGACCAATACGGTGAACAGATCTTCGCCTATCACCCCGAGCTCCAAGCCGATGTTCAGCACTATGAGTTCGGTCAGGCCCCGGCAGTTCATCAGCGCACCCAGGGACAGTGCCTCTCGCCACGATCGACCGATCAGCCGCGCTGCTACGGTGCCGCCGCCCCACTTCCCGACCACCGCCACGGCAAGCACGGCGCACAGCCACAACCACTGCACCGGGTCGGCGGCAAGCATTCCGATGTCGGTACGCAGTCCCGTTGACACGAAGAAGAGCGGAAGCAACAGGGGTATCGCTACCGATCGCAACCGCACTGCAGCCCGCTCGGCCACGACGGAAGACCGCGGTAGGGCTACGCCGAACAGGAAGGCGCCAAACAGGGCGTGCACCCCGATGGTGTCGGTGACCAGCGCGGACAAACACATGCCGCCGAACAGCAGCACCAGGGCAGTGACATCCTGTTCTCCGGTATCTCGCAGGACCCGCTTCGATCGGCTCAGGCGGGCGAGCAGCGGACGCACGGCCCGCATCATCACCGCGAAATAGACCACCACCATCAACACTGTGGTGAGCGCCCCAAGCGGCGAGCCCCCTTTGGCCAACGCCACCACCACCGCGAGCAGGCACCAAGCTGTGATGTCATCTGCTGCTGCGCATGCCATGGCCAGGCTGCCGAGCGGAGAGTGGTAGATGCCGTGATCGGTAAGGATCCTGGCAAGTACCGGGAACGCGGTGATGCTCATGGCCACGGCAACAAAGAGCACGAACGCGGTTCGGTCAGCCCCGTGCGGCGCCAGCGAGGCGTACATACCCAGCGCGAGCGGCACACCGAGCAGGAGCGGCAACAGGACGCTGGTCTGGCTTATGACGGCTGCGGCGCGACCATTGCCTCGCACGTGTCCGAGATCGAGCTCCAGGCCGATCAGAACCATGAAGGTGAGCAGTCCCAGCTGGCCCAGTACCTCGATGTGATCCGTGACCCACTCCGGGAAGAGGTACTTCTGCCCTTGCGGCCACAGCTGACCGAGCAGCGAAGGACCGAGCAGGATGCCCGCCGCGATCTCACCCACCACGGGCGGTTGGCCCAGTCGGCGCAGCACCATGGCACCGACGCGACAGGCGAGGATCACGAGGGGCAGAGACAGGAGCAGCCGTGAAATCTGTTCCGATACAGACACAGTCGCTCCTTGAAAAGGGATCTGAACCTTCGGTTCAACAGCAAGAGGACGGAGAATCGCGACGCAGACGTCCGGAAATGCTCAGCGGGAAGCAGTGAGCATTTCCGGACACCGCTTTCTCGGGAAGGGCGTCGCTGCCGTTCACGCCGTCATCTTGTCGGCCCCGTTCGAGGTGTCGATGGGCCACCAAGTGATGTTCTCCCACGACGCGCAGTCGGTGGTGTCCACGGTCCCCTTGCACACTGTGACGGAGCCGGTGGTAGTGGCCCGGTACGCCTGCCGCACGTCGATGTCGACGGTGCCGGAACCGCATATCTCGGCCTGCTTGAGGACCTTGCCGGGGCCCAGGTCGAACAAGAATCGTGTCCACAGCGAGTAGCAGCCTTCGCCTGTACTGGAGAGCTTCCCACTGATCACAAGGTCGACATTGAGCCCAGTGCTGCTGGGCTCGGTCCACCGCTCACCCGAGGCAGCAGCCGTCTGATGCCCGACCGACCACGCGACAGCCTCGGCATCGAGAGCGGTGGCCGAGGGTGCGCCGGTGACCAGAGCGCCGACGGCGGCCGCGACGACGGCCCACGCAGTCTTGCGCATCAGCTGTTCCTCCTTGTTTCTTTCGCAAACAGCCAGGGGTTACGGGACAGTCCTTGGACCGACCGGCAAATGGGGGCTGGGATTCCGTGCGGTGATGCGTCACTGGGCCGGAACCGTCCCTGCCCTCGTGGCAGGCGCAGTCCTGAGCATCTCCTCGGAGGGCCCTTCGTCCATGGTGAAGATGGGCCCCATTCCCGCGATGCCGGAGATGAGGGCGACAAAGCCCTTGCGGGGGGACTGGAAGACGTCGGAACCGGCTATGGCTGCGGCGCGTTCGTAGTAGTCCTCGCGGTCGCGCTGCTGGTCGTAGAAGAACAGGACGTAGTCGAGGATGCCCTCGGCGAAGTCGCGGCAGCCGGCTGCGTACCTGCCGAACACCCGGTCCTCCTGATGCGGGTCGCCCAGGAAGATGTCGATGGACTGCGCCAGGGGAACCGCGCAGAGCATGCCGAGGCAGACGCCGCTGGACAGGAGCGGGTCGATGAAGCATGAGGCATCGCCGACCGAGACCCAGCCCGGGCCACGGAATTCCGCGGCCATGTAGGACCAATCCCGCGTGGTACGGAAGTCCCCCGTGAGCGTGGCCGGTTCGACCAACTGCTTCATGTACTTGGTCTGCGCGAGCTTGGCCTCGAAGAAGCGTGCGAGATCGCCACGCTCGAGACGGATGTCCTCTGTGGGGGCGACATAGCCAACGCTCAACAGGGAGTCCTCCAACGGAATTCCCCAGAACCAGCCGTTGTCGTCGCCGACCTTCTCCACGAGGATGTTGCTGCGCTGATCGCCTTCGAGCCTTCGGCAACCCCGGTAGTAGTTCCAGACAGCCAGATTGCGCAACTCCCCGTGCCACTCGACATCGCTGAAGTGGCGGGCCACCACGCGCGTCTGCCCCGAAGCGTCCACGACGATGCGGGCGTGCGCCTCGTGCCGCTCACCGTCTTTGACGTACCGCACCCCGGTCACCCGGCCGTCGGTGACGATCGGCTCACGCACGGCGGCCCGGTACTCGACGGCGGCACCGAGTTCCACGGCCCGGTCCAGAAGCATCTGGTCGAAGCGGTCGCGCTGTACGTGGTACGAGTATTCGTAAGGGCCCCCCTCGCGGAAGGCGAGGTTCCACAGACCGCGCTCGCGCCCCCACACCAGGCTGATCCCATACTTCCGCTCGAAGCCCATGGCTTCCAGGCGGTCTCTCAGGCCCAGTTGCTCGATCACGCTGATCATGCCGGTAATCATCGACTCGCCGATGTGATAGCGCGGGAAGCTCTCGCGTTCCAGGACCAGTACGCGGTGTCCCTTCTGGGCCAGCAGCGCCGCCGTGGTGGATCCTGCGGGGCCACCGCCGACCACCACCACGTCGTAGTCGGGAGCGGGGTTCGTACTGTTCATGAATCGCCTCTCATCTTTCGGATGTTGGCTGTCCAGGCGCTGCTTGGAACCCGGGAATACGGATGCTCCCGGGCGGGAGGGTGCGGTCCGGCGCGAGATCCGGGGCCGTGTCGGATGCGTCCTCGTGGCGAAGCGCGGAACGTGCGGCGAGGTAGCCGCACATGCCGTGCACGCCGGGTCCTGCGACGGCCACTTCGGCGCGGCTCACGGGGCCGCCTGGAGCGGAGCCGGGCTGAGCTGCTGGGAGGCCAGCCGACGGTACAGGGTGTCTGTCGCCATGAGTTGGGCATGGGTGCCGCTCGCCCGCACGCGGCCGCCGTCGAGCACGACGATGTGGTCGGCTGCCATGACGGTGGAGATGCGGTGGGCGATGGCGACGACCGCACAGTCCTCGGCGATGGCGGTGATGGTGTCGAGGAGGCGGGCCTCGGCGTCGCTGTCCAGATGCGCGGTGGCCTCGTCGAGCAGGACGACCCGGGGCTCCTGGAGCAGGGTCCGGGCGATGGCCAGGCGTTGCTGCTGCCCTCCGGACAGGCCGGCGCCCTGCTCTCCGAGCCGGGTGTCGAGGCCGTCGGGCAGCGCGATCACCACATCGGCCAGAGCGGCGAACTCGACGGCGCGGGCGACGGCGGCGGTGTCCGCCGTGGGATGTGCGTAGGTGAGGTTGTCGCGGACAGTGCCTCGCAGCAGTGCGTTGTGCTGCTCGACGTATCCGACGAGGGACCGTATCTGGTCCAGCGGCATGGCCCCGATGTCGGCGCCGCCCAGCCGAACGGTGCCCTGCTGGGGGCGGTAGAAGCGCTCGATGAGTTGGAATGCGCTGGTCTTGCCTGCGCCGGAGGGTCCCACGATCGCCGTCAGCCCACGCTCGGGGACCTCGAACGACACGTTGTCGAGGGCTGGTTCGCCTTTCGCGTCCCCGTAGCCGAAGGTGACGTTCTCGAACGTCAGAGCGGGTCCGGACCGGGTGACGGCGGGCTGCGGTGCCTGGGGCTCCTCCTGTTCTATCGCGGCGAGTTCGTCGACCCGGTCCATGGCGGCACGCCCCTGCTGGAACTGGCCTATGGACAGGAAGAGCAGAGCCAAGGGCGCCACGAGGTAGAACAGATACATGACGAAGGCTGTCAGATCGGCGATCGGCAGAGCGCCGGTGGCGACCCGGGCCACACCCCAGCCCACGACCGCGGCGAGCGATATCTGGGTGCCTACATTGATGGCGGGTGTCAGCATGGCCGACAGCGCGCTCACCCGGATTCCGGAGCGCCGGGCCGCGTCCGCGGCTGCTGAGACGTCCTCGGCCTCCCGTTGCTCGGCACGCGACGCCTTGACGGTGCTCATGGCGCCCATGACCCGCTGGACCCGGGAGCCGAAAGCGCTGGTGTCCGTCCGGTTTCCTACGGCAGCCCGTCTGACCTGACGAGCCAGGAGCAGCGACACGGCGCTGGCGGAGCCGAGGCAGCCGACGGTGAGTAACAGCAGTGGCCAGTCGAGCCACGCCATCAGAGCCAGGCCGCCAGCGACGGTGAACACCGATGTGGCGATCTGTGCGACGGACTGGGTGAGCGCGATGCGGGCCACGGACGTATCGGTGACCACACGCGTGAAGACGTCACCGTGCTCGAGCCGACTGAAATGCGCCATGTCCGAGCGGAGGATGCGGGACATGAGAACACCGCGCATTCCGAAGACGATGTTCTCACCGGCCCGTCCGATCAGATAGGCGTGCGACGCCGAGAGGCCGGCATCTGCGCAGAAGAGGGCGGCGATGGACACGAGAGGCCATACCAGCGACGTGTGCTCCGAGACGGCCTTGATGAGTTCCCCGATGAGCACAGGCTGCGCGAGCGACGCCGCGGACCCCAGCAGGCCGAGGACAATTCCGCCGACCAGCAGGCCGAGGTGCTGTCTGACGATTTCACGCACAGCCATGACGGACGTCCCCTAACGGCGCTTCCGGAAGGCGTAGAAGAGAATGATCAGGATGACTGCGATCGCAATACTGAAAATGGTTCCCTGGGTCGTCACACTTCACCTCGCTTCGATGGATTTCGCACGGGTTGGTAAATGGCGGATCCCACGGGCGTGTACGGCGAGATGAACAGGGTTTTGGGTTCCTCTGCGGCATCGTATCCCGCAGCCCGCACCAGCGTGAACTGAAATCCGTTCACATCGCTTGCTCCGCCAGCGATTATGTGGTTCTCCATGTAAGAGAGGAGTGCTCGGTAAGCGGGAACACTCATCACGAACTCGAATCCCTTGTCGACATACCGAAGTATCTCGCTGCAGACGTCGAAGACGGCCTTTTCCTGGCGCCGTGACGGAAACCAGACGATCTGCCTGAACCTCCGGCCCGCGATCGCTTCGATTTCCTTCCAGGGGGAGGTGGCACCGTCCTGGCCCAGCGTGCGGTACAGCAGGTGATAGTCGTACATGGCCGGTGTCGGCGCGAAGAACCGCCAGTTCGGCAACAGCGACAAGGTGTCCTTGCGCTGGAGCCGGTTGAAGGCCGTGTTGGGGTGCTGGTTGGCAATCGTGCACACCAGCATGACCGCTCCGGCGATGCGGGTGGCGCTGCCCGGCCCTGTCAAAAGTCTCTTGGCGAGCGTGGGGCCCCTCATCGCGCCCGTCCCTCCAGTGCGTCCGAGCTTCGGCGGATCGGAGCGAGTCCGTCATGGCTGGGCTCGCCGGTGATCGTGGCGTCGAGGAAGTCGATGACACGGGAGGCCACCTGGAGCCCGTGCCGGGCCCTGACGATCAGTCCCTCATGGTCCGCTTCCTCCACCACTGTCAACTCGGCCCGCCGCCCCGGGCAGCCGTGCGCCTGAGCGAGTTCGCGGTGCATCAACAGCTGCTCAGGATCGCGGTCGGTGGTCTGCTGGGCCGAGATCACCAGCGCGTGCGCGTCGATACGCCGCAAGTCGCCCCTGAAGGCACGGAACTCCTGCTCCACCGCCGTCCATTCGCGCCGTGCCGCAACCCACGTGCCCGGGGTGCAGTACTGGGCGAAGGTTCGCGCCTGGTAGCTCTCCGGCAGGCATTCGAGCCAGTCGGGGCGGCTCATCAGCGCGCCGGCGCCGATGCGCAGGGACCAGATGATCACCGTCAGCGATTCCCGCAGCAGCCGCGCGGACTCGCCCTGCTGCTCGGACCGGTTGAGCTCTGCGGGATGCGAGGAGTCGAGATACACCACTCCATGCAGGCGCGCGTCCAACTGCTCCGCTGCCCGACGGCACAGCTCGCCACCGAGAGAGTGCCCGACGAGAACCACCTTGCGATCACGGGCCACGACGGAATCGACCAGATCGACCAGGTCGTCGACGGACTCGCTCAGCCGATAGGGCGCGGTTCTCCCGCGGACACTGCCCGCGTATCCCGCTCGTGCGTAGGTGACAACGGCGTAGCCGGACCGGCGGGCGATGGTCTCGCTGATCCACGAGAAGTGCTCGGACGTCGTTCCCAGGCCGTGGCAGAAGACGAGAACGGGTTTGTCGCCTTCGCCCTTG
This sequence comes from Streptomyces sp. NPDC015032, assembly GCF_043080425.1. Taxonomy (NCBI): domain Bacteria; kingdom Bacillati; phylum Actinomycetota; class Actinomycetes; order Kitasatosporales; family Streptomycetaceae; genus Streptomyces; species Streptomyces sp. NPDC015032. The sequence continues at coordinate 92,922 of NZ_JBIBVN010000027.1, forward strand.
GACATCACCTCGTACTGCAGCTCATTGCCATGACGGGTCGTCATCCTGCGCGAGGTGGGCCAGCCCTCGGCCGCGCGCAGCCGGCGCTGCACGGCGACGACTCCGGCTGCCGCAGCGGTCGCGCCGGCGGTCGCGAGGGCGACGGCCAGGGCCCGGTCGTCGCGGTCCGACACAGCGGGGTGGGTCCTCGGCACAGCCGTGTAGGCGACGGCCGGGTGCATCGCGATGAAAGAGGTGACGAAACGCCCCAGCCCCATGGCGAAACCGTTGGTGGTGTGGAAAGCGGCCGCGCAGGCGATGACCGGACGGGCAAGGGCTCCCTTGCCGAGGTAGGCGACCGGGAAGAGGCATTCCAGGGCCAGCACGCCGTGTGCGACGAATCGGGCCGCGCGGGGGTACTTCTGCGTCAATCGAAAAGAGGGCTCATGGCCGTAGGTCCTGGTCCGCATCACTCCGCCCAGGGCGCTGGCGTCACGCCACTGGGGCCCCATGAGCTTGACCCAGCCGGACACGAGGTAGGACAAATTCGACTGCAGGGCGACGTACCACAATGCGGCGTCCTGGGTCTGGGGGTGGCCCGAGAGCCGGGCCAGGCCCGTAGCGGTCTGCACCAGGACGGATACCTGATCCGAGCCGTCCGTTCCATAACGATGGCGCGGGTAGAGCAGAGCCGTACTCGTACCGAGGAAGAGACTGCCCGCGCCCCGCCACCGACTGCTGCCGGGCAGCAGCATGCCCGTGCTCACCGCTACCCGGGCCGCGTGCAACGCCACGGTCGTGCGCTCGCCACTGACGGCGCCCAGCAGCCGGCGCGTCAGCGGGGTGGAAGCGGCCTGGATGTCCTTGATGATGTTCCAGTCGTTCAGGCCGCCCCTCCGCAGCTGGTGCCGCTGGGTGAGGTACTCGAGCGACGAGGTCAGAGTGGTCGCGGCTGCCAGTCGTTCGCCCGCCGCGAGGGCCCCGGCTCGGGACACGGGCCGCGGCTTGAGGACAGCCGCGGTGATTCTTCGGGACAGGTGCATGGGGCTTCCGATTCCTTCCGCAAGAGGTTCTGGTGGACGGGATCCGAGTTCCGTCTCATGAGCTCGCAGCGCTGAGGGCCGGGCGGGCGCGACCGGAATCCGTCCCGTCCCGGCTGCGTATCAGCTCACGACGGCGCCCTCGCAGGAGTCCGCTTCCATCGGCGAGCAGTGCGACAATGTGGGTCTGCTGCCGGGCCGAACTTGGGTTTCGGCCCGGCAGCAGATGCTCAGCCCGTCAGGCGCGAGGCCGTGCCGGGTCCACTAGTCGGCGCCCGCGTCGTACGCGGCGACCAGAGCCGAGCTGACAGCGACCCCGCCGGCGAAGGCGGCGGCAGCAGCCACGATGGTCATCACCGGGTCGAGGTCGTTCATGACCTGGCCCGGCTGCTCCTCGATGGGAAGCACCAGCGTCGAGTTGACGAAAGACTCCACATTGCTCACAGCGAATTCACTCCCTCCTGTATCGAATTGAAGAAAGGCGTCGGTGCCGTTCGGCCTCAGCCGACAGCCTTCCCGAGCGCGTAGGCACCGACCACGGTGGCGGCGCCCGCCACGGCGGCGCCCGCCAGGACCGCGACGGTCATCACCGGGTCGAGGTCGTTCATGACCTGGCCCGGCTGCTCCTCGATGGGAAGCACCAGCGTCGAGTTGACGAAAGACTCCACATTGCTCA
>NZ_JBIBVN010000027.1:94716-100660 GCF_043080425.1 Streptomyces sp. NPDC015032
CAGCGAATTCACTCCCTTCTGCGTCGGATGGCACGTTTCCGCGACGACGGCATCGAAATTCGCCCAAGGTGGGGATCTGGGAAGGTTGCCCATGAACATGGACTGCTGTGCAATTTCTGATTCTGCGACGCACACATGCAATGAAAGCGCTACCCCGTGGTGCGGAGCGATCCCATGCCCAGCTAGTCGCACAATGGTCCACACGCGTAGCGAGAGGTCCACGCGCAAAGGGCTGATTCGCTCCGCGCCCTGCCCCCACCGTGCCGTAAATTCGAGATATTCCGGTCAACGCCTCGTCACATGTGAAACATTAGAACCATGATTCACTGCCTGTCCACGGATCAGACTCGGAAGGCGGAATTCCGTCGGAACCGCCCCCCACGCAGGCTCACATGACATCTGTCATATGAGGTCATGACATACCTCACTGCGAACCCGATTCACACGACACGAAAAGGAGGAACATGCGACCTTTCAAACCTGAGAATGTGATTGAAGTCACAGACCTGTGGCGGCGGTACGGACCTCCGGGAAACGGGGGCTTCGCCGCTGTGCGCGGCGTCTCCTTCTCCGTCGCCCGAGGCGAACTCTTCGCCCTCCTCGGAACGAACGGCGCAGGAAAGACATCCACGGTCGAGCTTCTCGAAGGGCACGCGAGGCCCGCAAGCGGGTCGATCCGTCTCTTCGGCTGCTACGACCCCCGCATCGACCGCACCCGCGTCCGGCCGCGCACCGGTGTGATGCTCCAGGAGGGGGGGTTCTCCTCAGACCTGACTGTCGCGGAGACCATGGGCATGTGGGCGAAGTGCACCAGCCGCCCCCGACCCGTCGACGAGGCGATCTCCCTGACAGGACTCACCGCCAGGGCCGACACTCTGGTCAAGAACCTCTCCGGGGGCGAGAAGCGCCGACTGGACCTCAGCCTCGCCGTACTGGGATCCCCGGAACTGCTCTTCCTCGACGAGCCGACGGCCGGCATGGATCCCGAAGGCCGCCAACAGACATGGCAGCTGATAGAGCAGCTCCAGGAACAGGACACCACCATCGTGCTCACGACGCACTACCTGGAGGAAGCCGAGCGCCTGGCGGACCGTCTGGCGATCATGCATCGAGGACGGATAGCGGCCTCCGGGACGGTCGCTGACATCGTCTCAGCTCATCCCTCGTCCCTCTTCTTCCGCTTACCTCCGAGTGTGACCCTCGCCGATCTGCCTCCGCTGGCCGCTCTGGGGGCCATGAACGTGGCGGAGAAGGACGGGGCTGTCCACATGGCCACACAGGACCTGCAGTTCACCGCGACCGAGGCACTCCTGTGGGCGAGGAGCACGGGGATCGCGCTGGATCAACTGCACGCGCGCTCGGCATCACTCGAAGAAGCATTCCTGCACATCGCCCAGTCCAAAGAGACCGAGGACATCCGAGGATGAGTCACCGTACCCACCTGGCCGCACTGGGCCGCGCCGAACTGACTCTTCTCCTGCGCAGCAAAGCAAACCTGTTCAACGTGCTGATCATCCCCGTGATGCTGGTGGGCACGATGAAAGTTGTGATGGACCAGTTCGACCTCGGGGCAGCCGGACTCTCCCTCGGCCCCGTCATGATTTCCACTGCTGCGGGAATCGTTCTCCTCATGGCCCTGTACACACCGCTGACGAGCATCTACGTCATGCGCCGCGAGCAGTTGATACTCAAACGGCTGCGCAGTGGCGAAATCGCCGACCTCACGGTCCTGCTGGGCTCCGCCATTCCTGTCGTCGCCGTGGTACCGGTCCAGTTCACCCTCATCTCCACCGGCATCACCCTGGCTGCGGAAGAGGGCGGACCGCGGTCCCTGCATCTCGCGTTCATCGGGATCGTGCTTGGCGTGGTGCTGATCACCTTGCTGGCCGCGCTCACGACCGTGCTGGCCCGGACGGCGGAGAACGCACAAGTCGCCGTTCTCCCCGGGATGTTCCTGCTCCCGTTGACCTCCGGGACGTATATACCGCTGGAGGTCTACCCGCACGCTCTGCAGGAAGTGTTCCGATTCTTCCCGTTGACACCGGTAACCGATCTGGTGCGGGCCGGCTGGACCGGATCGATGACAGCGGGGCAGGCAGCGGTGCGTGTGGTGACACTCCTCGTCTGGATCACACTCATCGCCGGTGCGGCCAACCGCTGGTTCCGCTGGGAGCCCCGTACGTGAGAAAGAACCACTCACTCAGCAACATCCAGCAGTTCACCAGAGCCTCCCGCTGGATTCTGCGGTGTTTGCCGTGGCTCATGGTCCTCATTCTCGTCCGCCCCATCCCTCACAACGGCGCCGCGTTGCTCCACCACGGTACGTGGCTGATCTGGCCCCTGCTGGTGCTCTACCTGGCACAGACCGCCATGGCAACGGTGGTCCTGGCGTCGCTGCGGCGGCCATCGCAGCGGATCACCATGGCCATCACGGCGGCGTGCGCCGTCGAGCTCGGCTATCTCGTCTGGGCCCGCGTGCACACCGCACACCTACCCCCGGCGACCACGGCATTCTCCGCCTCCCTGATCACGGTTCCACTGGCCTCCGTATGGGCCACGGCCCCCAAACGGGTCAGCGCGGCGTGCGCCGTCGTAGCCTGTGCCCTCTGTACCGCCGCAACCCCCACCGCCTGGCACGTCAGCCTGTTGGCCTGCGGGGCGGTCTGGGCGTCGATCCTGCTCGGTGCCCACTCCTCATTGTGGTCACTGAGCATCATGCGACGGCTGGACGCCGCGCGGGAGACACAGAGCAACCTCGCTGTCGCCGAAGAACGCCTGCGAATAGCCCGCGATCTGCATGACGTACTCGGCCGGAACCTCGCCGTCGTCGCCTTCAAGGGCGAACTCGCCGCCCGGCTCGCCGAGGACGCTCCCAAAGCCAGAGCGGAGCTGGAGGAGGTTCAGCGGCTCGTGCGTGAATCTCAAGAGGAATTGCACAACGTCGTTCATGGCTACCGCACCGCGGACCTGGCCACGGAGCTGGACGGCGCCGGATCCGTGCTCAGGTCGGCGGGCATCACCTGCCGCGTCCACACGGACATCCAGGACGATCAGATCAGACCAGATGTACAGGCAGCACTGGGCTGGGTCGTACGAGAGGGTGTCACCAACGTCATCCGGCACTCCCGGGCCCGTACCTGCACCATCCGCCTCGTCGAGGACCCGGGGCGGATAACCATCAGCATCACCAACGACCAAGCCGTGCATGCCGACTCCACGGGCGGTACGGGACTGCCCGGCCTCGCCCAGCGCATCGGTAGTTCGGGCGGATCCGTCACCTACGGCTCCGGCCCGAAGAACACCTACCGTCTCACCGCGACCGTCCCCCACGACAACAAGGATTGACACGTTGATCCGAGTACTTCTCGCCGATGACGAAAACCTCATACGAGGCGCCCTTGCCGCACTCCTCTCCCTGGAGGAGGACATCGATGTCGTCGCCCAGGCGTCCGATGGGAAGGAGGCCGTGACCATGGCGTGCAAACACGCCCCCGACGTAGCGGTCCTCGATCTCGTGATGCCCCATATGGACGGCATCGGCGTCACCGGAGCCATAGCTGCCGAGTTGCCGTCCTGCCGCTGCCTCATCGTCACCAGTCATGGACTACCCGGACACTTCAAACGGGCACTCTCAGCGGGAGTCATGGGTTTCGCGTCCAAGAACCTGTCCGCCCGCGATCTGGCCGGCATCATCCGTACCGTCCACGCCGGCCGCCGCTATGTCGAGCCGTCCATCACAACCAACGCCATCAAAGCAGGCGACTCTCCACTGACAGCTCGGGAAATGGACCTGCTCAATCTCGCCGCCGACGGAGCTCCCGTCACCGAAGTGGCCGAGCGGGCCGTCCTCAATCCGGGAACCGTACGCAATTACCTGTCGAGCGCCATCACCAAGCTCGGGGTGAGCAACCGGCACGAAGCCGTGGGCAAGGCCCGCGAACAGGGCTGGATCAGATGAAGCACGGATTTGTGATCGCGTCGGGCGCCCGGCCGACGAGCGAAAACAGCCCCGCCGCGCCCGGTACGTGTGCGTCAGCGCGCGTTCTCGGCCTACGTCGCCGAGGAGTCGTCGTACGTCGTCGTGCCCGCGTCCAGGAGCGCCCCCTGCGGCGTCCCCGCAGCCTTGGAGAGCCAACGGAGGGAGTGGTAACCAGTGAGCACCAGGATGGTGCCGAGGGCGATGCCGTTGAGCTCGAAGTTGTCCGTGAACTTCAGCGACACTCCGCCGATTCCGACGATGACGCCGGCCGCGGCCGGGATCAGGTTGAGCGGCTGGCTGAAGTCGACCTTGTTGCGGACCCAGATCTGAGCGCCGAGCAGGCCGATCATGCCGTAGAGGATGACAGTGATGCCGCCCAGCACGCCGCCCGGGATGGCCGCGACGAACGCCCCGAACTTCGGGCACAGGCCGAAGAGAAGCGCGAAGAATGCGGCGCACATGTAGGCGGCGGTCGAGTAGACGCGGGTGGCGGCCATGACGCCGATGTTCTCGGCGTACGTGGTAGTAGCCGGGCCACCGGCAACCGTGGAGACCATGGTGGCTGCGCCGTCCGCGACGATGGCAGTGCCGAGCTTGTCGTCGAGAGGGTCCCCGGTCATCTCGCCGACCGCCTTGATGTGGCCGGTGTTCTCGGCGACCAGAGCGATCAGGACGGGGAGGGCGACGACGATCGCCGACGCACTGAACGAGGGTGCGTGCATGTCGGGGAAACCGATCCAGGCGGATTCCTTGACCGAGGTCAGGTCGAGACGCCAGTGGTCCACGACCTTGCCGCTGCCGTCGGCCGAGTGGATCTTGCCCAGGGCGAGGTCGAGGATCCAGGAGAGCACGTAGCCGAAGACCAGGCCCAGGAAAATAGCGATACGTGACCAGAATCCGCGCAGAACGACGAGCGCGAGGCCGGTGAACAGCATCGTGGCGAGCGCCGTCCACTGATCCTGCGGCCAGTAGGTTCCCGCAGCCACCGGAGCGAGGTTGAAGCCGATCAGCATGACCACGGCACCCGTCACCGCCGGGGGCAACACCGCGTGGATGACCCGTGCGCCCAGGATCTGGACCACGACACCGACCACGGCCAAGGCGAGGCCCACCACGAACAGCGCGCCGGTGAGTTCCGCCGGCCCACCGCCCTGGCTTCCGATGACAGCGGCGACCCCCACGAAGGAGAGCGACGATCCCAGGTAGCTGGGGACTCGTCCGCGCGTCATGACCAGGAACAGCAGCGTCGCAACACCCGAGGCCATGAGGCCGAGGCTCGGGTCGAGCCCCATGAGCACCGGGGCGACAAAACAGGCACCGATCATCGAGACGACGTGCTGCGCGCCCAACCCGATCGTCCGGGTCCACGTGAGCCGCTCGTTCGGCTTGACGACCTCACCTGGTTTCAGATTCCGGCCATCTCCGTGCAGCTTCCACCCGAAACCCGACATTTAACACTCTCCGTTCGTGTACTCACCGAACGGAAAGTACAAGATCATCGGTCAACCGTTCGCACCAACCCGGTGCCGCCCCCACCCGGACTGCCATCCGCGCGACCTGCCCCGCTTGTCGCGGATCTACCGGGTTCCACGTCGACAATGGTACGGGGGCTCGTTCGCACCCCCGGTTCAGTGATGCAGCCAGGATGCACCGTTCGTCGCCCCGGTGCTCATGGGCCCGGACCCGAACCTGGCGATCATGATGTCGGGTGTCGCGACGGCCGTCTTCCCTGTCGGCCACACGCGGCCAGGTGGCCAGCGGCGGGTGGCGCCGAGGCCGTCGGCCACTGGCGGCTGCACCGACGACAACGCCGCAGATATGCGTGCCCGGCCCCGCGATGCCGCCCTCCATTTGCCGGTCGGCCTTAAACGCAATACCGTTCAGTTAGTGGGTCTGGATGGTGATGTGAGGGCTGCGTTTGGGCTGGGGCCAGTGTGTGTGGCGGGAGCGTTTCACGGCCCATTT